>JBAXDH010000039.1:0-30253 GCA_037141055.1 bacterium
AGTGGATAGTGAATAGTGATTAGTGAAGAGTGAAAAAAGAATAGTGAATAGTTAAAAGGAAACAGTGAGAGTTGAAATTATAACACCGGATTCAACCATCTTTACAGGGGACAATGTACAACTGATCCAGTTGCCCGGTATTGACGGTTCATTTGAAATATTGAACAACCATGCCCCGCTTATTTCAGTCCTCCGGAAAGGCAGGATCAAACTGGTTAACAAAGGAGAAAAGGAAGAGCAATTTTTCGAAATCAAGGGTGGGGTGATCGAGGTTGTTGGAAATAAAGTGCTGGTACTGGCTGAATAGTCCTGACCTGACATCTTTTTATGAATAAGAAGACTTCTGCCGCATTATTGCTTGTCGTTATGTTTGCTTCAGGCGGATGCTATAAAAATGAACCTGTTCCCACCGCTGACTTTAGTTATTCCGGAAGCAACGGGTTTAAAATTCCCTGCACCATACAGTTTACAAACCAGTCATCCCAGGCGTTCAGTTACGAATGGTGGTTCGGCACCGATTCGTCTGTGACGACCATCGATCCTCCCGGCTCAACGTTAAAAAATCCAACCCATTTGTATGCCAAACCCGGCAGCTATTCCGTTACGCTCCGGTCGTATACCGAAAGCCGCAAAGAGTGGGCTTCCGCAATCAAAACCATCACCATCAGGGATACAGCCCGGTAAAAGAAAAAGGCTGCTTCACTGAAGAGGCAGCCTTTCCCATTTAGCTTAACCGGCTTAATAGAATCTCAGGCGGTTATCAGTAATCTTAGCAGTTTTTTCAAGGGCGGGGTACATGTTTCCGGTGACCCTCTGATTGAAATTCTGCATCTGCTGCATCTTTTCATAGGAGAAATCATCTTTTCCCGGAGCTTCCACCACATCGTTGATAAAAACGATGTAGGCACCGTAATTTCCGGTGATCGGGCCAACCAGTTCTCCTTTTTTCGAATTGAAAAGTTTTCCGACAACCTCAGGTTCCCTGCCCACGTTTGAGCGGCTGAATCCCGAGAAAGTAATCATTGAAGTGTCGAGTTTTGCGTTCAGCTTGAAAGCCAGGGCTGTAATGTCCTTGGTGGTTGCCAACTCTGCTTTCATCTTCTCAGCCAGAAGGTCGGCCTTCTTCATGCTCTTTACAGATGGTTCAATGCGGCCTTTGATATCTTTAAGTTCCTGCTGTCCTTTTGCTGAGATGCCTTTCAGGATGGCAATCCCGTATTTTCCGGACAGATCGAACACCGGGCTAACCTCGCCAACCTTGGTGTTTTCGGCATATGCCCAGCGCACCATTTCACGTGCTGAGGGAAGTCCCATCACGTAATTGTCCATTTCGCGGATGTTCGGTGCGGAACGTTTTTGCAGACCTTTTGAAACGGCAGCTTTTTCGAAAGCTTCAGGCGTTTTGTTTTGTCCGGCGAAAGCGCTTGCTTTCATGTACGTATCCTGGAAAGTCTGGTTGCTTGGTACAATGGCGCGGGTTAAAACAGCGGCCTTCACCTTGTTGACAGGTGCCGATTTTTCAACGAGCATGAACAGCGAGTAACCGATACGGGTTTCAACCACTTTCATTTCATTGGGATTCAGTTCAGTGCCGGTTTTAAAGAAAGGAGCGAAATTTGCATTTCCGTCTTTAAACCATTTCAGATCCCCGCCGTCATCTTTGGCGGTTGGGTAATCGGAATATCTTTTAGCAGCCTCGGCAAAAGCCTGGGGATTCTTTTTCAAAACCGCGAGCAGGCTGTCGATTTTAGTTTTGGCTTCAGCCTTTGTACGTTTAATGTTTTCGTTTCCGGTGCCGGCAAAGGCGAGCAAAATCTGGGAACCTTTCATGGAATCAGGACGAGCCTGCAGGTCTACCAGTTTGGCCATATACCAGGAGTTGTTGAATTCAAACGGAGGAAATACCGCTCCCGGCTTTCCGGCGAACAACAGCGTGTCGAGCTGGGATGGGAAGGTGCCCTTTTTCACGTAGGCGGTATCTGCTTTTACATCGGAGTTGGCATTGGTGAATGTCATCACGTCAATGGCCGTTTGAAAGTCCTTATAAAGTGCAGCGACGTCTTCGGTGGTTTTTTTCCGGTCAATATCCGACGGTTTAACTTCGAAAAGAACATAGTCGAGGTCGCGTGAAGCGTCTTCCATGAAGAAGTAAACTTTATTCTTATCGTAAAACTTCTGAAAATCTTCATCAGTCAGCTTGATCCCGGCATCGGGAATGGTTGTTAAATCGGGAGACACAGAAAGAACTTTCAGTGTTCTGGACTGGTTGACGAAATCTTTCTTTAAGAATGCCCTGGGAACATAATACCCTTTCGTAAACAGGTTGTTGAATTTGGTTTCCTGTCGGTCTTCCTTGATGGCTTTTTCAAACTGAAGCCATTTATTCCTGGCTTTCGGTTCCATTTTTTCGAGGTTTTTCAGGTAATTCAGAACCACTGCCGGATTATACTGGCCTGTAGCCGGATCTTTGAAATACTGCAGGATCAGCCGGTGTGGTTGTTTCCCCTGGACCTGGTCAAACAATTCCTCTGGAGAAACAGTGAGCCCGAGTTCATCGTATTCTTCGCCCATCAGGAGTTCCTTCACGGTTGAGGTCCATGTGCTTTGACGAAGCTGATACGTTTCCTGGTCAGTGACTTTATCGTTGCCCGAATTCTCTTTCTGGAGTTCAAGGTTCTTTTCCACTTTTGCATTGAATTCGGTGTATGGAATGCTTTCACCGTTCACGGTGCCGATATCGTTGGTGCTCCTGGATGTTTTTTTGCTAAAGTCTCCAATGACAAAGGCAGCGATTGCGACACCCACTGTGATTACAACAAGTCCCGAATGTTTTCTGATTTTTCCAATAATCGCCATGCTACTATATTATTTAATTTAAAACAGGGTGCAAAAGTAGAGATAATTCACGAAACAACAAAGCATTGAAGCCTTTAATGAGCACAATTTCGCCATTTTACGGGGATGTGCTGCTGCAAGATCAGAAACTCACCGGGTTACAGGATTAAATTGAATCCTTTTTTACGTTCATTTCGCCTGTTACATCCCTGATGGAGTAGTCGGTGAAGGATTCGTTCGATTCCAGGCTGTTGCCAAACAGGACCTGGTCGGGCCTGGTAATTTTTACTTTTACGTCCGTCCAGATTTTATGCTTGTTTTCATCCCAGATGAGGTGTTCGGTGTCAATCTGCTCGTTTTTTTTAACATTCCTCACCACCACATTGCCCCATGCTTCCATTATTCTGGAGTATTCCCTGCGGATGCCGCGCTTGCCTGTAATTGTTGAAGAGACCTGCTGGACAGAATCGAACATCAGGATACTGAATCCGACCGGGAATTCAAGATAGGGGTTTTCGCCGGCATACCGGTTCATCAGCGGGCTCATCAGCTGCGCCTCAATTTTTCCTGAGTCGCTGAAGAGGACTTCAATATTAGAGGCAGACATGACAGGATCGCCCGCTTTCACTTTAACCCTGCTGTCGGGCTGGGGGGCTTTGCTGCAGGAAAGCAGAAAAAGCAGCACCGGGAAGAGCAAGCCGGCCAGATTCCAGTAAAAACGGCGTGAGTTCAATGCTAGAAGTACTTGCGTTTGACAAACCATCTTTCGTAGATGGAGAACCCGATCACAATTTTAAAGTAGCTTTCGCGGATGAGGTGCTGGGCGGTCGTACCCCTGACTCCGTATTGTCCTCCGAGGTTCAGCATTGTTTTCATTCCGCGCAGGGGAAGTCCGAAACCGAAAGAAATCGAATACTCGTCGAGATCCTGGCCGCGCAGGCTGAGATATGTTTTACCATAGTTGAACCCGAGCCGGTAATGAATCCGTGCCAGGTAGTTGTTGTAATTGTCATTGTTCGGGATGATTTCGCCGCCGGCATTTATCTGCCAGCTGTTTACGAGGGAGTCGCTCATCCCGAAAGCCCTGAATTTATCCCAGTTCTGCCATTTATAATCGACGCCGATGGTCCATTTATCCCGCTTGTCAAATGAAAACCCTCCCCCGATCATCATCGGGATGACGATGCTTCCTTTTTGATTTTCCATGAGGAGAAGCGTGTCCCGTGGTGCCTCAATGCCCGAAGAATTGATGATAAAGGTCGAGGCGAAGACATCTGCTTTGGATGCCATGTTAAGTGAAGGAGAAAAAACGGCACCCAGGGTCATCGAGACGTCGTCTTTTATTTTTGTTCTGAACTGGGCGCCAAAGTTGTAATGGAGGTCGCTCATGGTTACATGGGCAACTTGCATTAAATTCATGGAGTAGGTTGAATCGGGGAACAACACCCTTGCCTCGCGGTCCATACTTCCAAAGAGGTATGAAATGTTCATTCCGACCGAAAAATGTTTCAGGAACATGAAGGAATTTCCCCAGTACAGCCGGCTGATGCCGCCTGATCCGGCATAAAGGCGGACCACTGTTCCGGAATTCGGGTACTCTTCGTAGTTTGCCACACTGTACCCAACGTCGCTGAATGGGACAAGGCCCAGGCTTGTTTTCCACCATTTGTTGACCGGCATGCCAAAAAGCAGGTATCCCAGGGATGCATAATCACGATTTACAGACTGAAAATCAGATTTTAATGTAACAAATTCCCCGTTGAAACCACCTTCAAAAACAAACGAAAGCGAGTCGAATGCACTGTAGGATGCAGGGTTGGCAAAGTTTACATGATAGGGGCTTCTGGTTCCGATACCCAGCTGTCCCATCGACATGTTCCAGGCGTTGTTGTTATCGGAGAGATCGCCAATGCCGAACCGTGAATAGGGTGAAACGATCCGTATCTGGGAAAATACCGTCAGCGAAAGAAAAAAGAGACAAAAAATGATCGGGTATCGCAGGCTAATTGGCTTTATTGACATTAAACAGGAGAATTTGATGCAGACCGTGTATGACGATATTTGGGAGTGCAAAGATGCTAATTTTTAGCGGTTTGACAAAATAATTCAGGTCTCCGCCGCTCAAAATGATTTTCAGGCCCGGGTGGTTTTCCTGGTATTGACGGCAAATGCCCTCAATTTCAGCAACAATTCCATTCACAACACCTGATAAAATACTTGAACTGGTATTTGTTCCCACGAGACCGGCGGGTTCCTGGTAAGTTAATAACGGAAGCTTGTCGGTAAAAGTATGGAGGGCGTTAAACCTCATTTGCATTCCCGGGGCGATGGAACCGCCGAGGTATTCGGCCCTGTCATTCACAAAATCAAATGTGAGGGCTGTTCCGGCAGAAATTACAAGGACATGCTTGCCCGGGAATGCCGATGCCCCGGCAACGGCCGAAGCCAGCCGGTCTTTACCCAGTGTGATTTTCGTTTCATAACAATTTTTGATCGGTATCGGGGTATGTTCGTCCAGGGCGATAAACCTGAATTTCCGGTGAAGATAATCCGTGATGCCGGTAGCGTGCTGAACGACGGATGATAAAATGCATGAAGTTATCCCTGGATGGCCGTCAACAAAATTTTCGATGATGTTTGCGGTAATAACCGGGTGATTCTCCAACAGGAGCAACTGACCCAAATCAAAAAGGGCCAGTTTTTTCTGAGTGTTGCCGAAATCGAGTATCAGTTCCATGGATTGGCAAAGATAGATAATCCCGGCAAGCGATCATTGAACGGGAGGTGATCGGGAGGATGGAATGCCGGATTTTGGAAAAGAAATCCTTTCCCGCGATCATTTTTATGTTTGAAAATGCAAAAAATGTATTAATTTTGTGCCCTCATTTGAGGATGGCGTCGTAGCTCAGCTGGTAGAGCAGAGGACTGAAAATCCTTGTGTCACTGGTTCAATTCCAGTCGATGCCACAGAAAATCCAAGTTAGAACCCTGAACTATAAAACGTTCGGGGTTTTTCTTTTGGGAATTGGGCAGGTTTTGGGCAAGTTTTAATACGGAACGACAGAGGACTACTCAAAACACATCTCTTTTTCGGAGAGTTAGATTCAGGACTATCCTGTAAGGTTTTTCCTCAGGAGCCAGTTAATTTACTGATTTCCTCCTTTAGCTTCGGCAGGTAATTTATCAAAACACCCCAGATATTTTCATCTGAAACCGTATCATAGCCATGAATGATTTGGTTTCGCAACCCAACAATCCGGTGAGCATTTTCAATTTCAAATTCAGGATCTTCTTTCAGGATTCTGTTTGTTGCTTCACCAATAATTTCCAGATCTCTTTCAACAGCTCGTTTTAGAAGGATATTAATCTGATAATTTTCGAATGATTGGTTATCCTGATCAAAGTAAGAATCAATTTCTTCAATAGCAAACTTAATGTCGTACAAACATTTAAGTATCTTTTCGTTCATAGATCAGGACTTTATCACGGTCAACGATTTTTCTGAAAACAGGATTCTTAATTGACTGATTTTCCACCAGATCAACGTGCCGGTTAAACAAGTGCTCAAATTTTTCCTTAAGGTCCATGTAATTGTCAAAATAATCGAGCAAATCAACCTTTGAGAATTGTACAAGCATATCGATGTCGCTGGAAGTATTGAACCTGTCAGAAAGGATGGACCCAAACAGAAATAATTGTTTAACCTTATGATTTTCACAAAGATTTAAAATATCAGTTTTATTTTTATCAATCAATTCCATGCAGCAAATTTAGATAAAAACGTCTTCACTTTAAGTCAGGATAAAGGTAAATATTTAATGCGATCAAACCCAATACAGCGTTAGAATATTTGTTAAAGTCATTTTGGATTTGATCCATATTTATTTGTGGCATGTGGGCCATGTCCATCTGCAAAACACTGCATTTGTTTGAGTAGCCCGGTTCGGCATGGGAAAAACCTTTATTATCAGAGTGGATGTCCGGAAATTAAAGTTTCTCCCCAATGTCGGCTTGTTCGCTATGATTCTGAGTTTCCAGGTGTTTTTCAGCCGTACTAATTTTCCATAAAGAAATTGCGTTAATTTGTACTCCATAACCAGGTTTTTAATAACCGTGATGAAAGGGTATGGCTATGGCTGCGGAATTGAGAACATCTTTAATCTTGGCTTCGGACACAGCGGCGCACATGCCGGTTACCTTTCACGCATGGCAACCGATCCGCAAACCGATTTCACGGTGGTGGCCTTTACCAATGCCTGGGATTATTCAAACGGATTAACCTCGATGAAGGAACAGCTATACAACCTGGTTGATGAAGCCTGTTACCGGCGGACTGTTCGGTTCCTACGGGTTGTGCCTATTAAAGCATGGTTCCTTTTACGGTCACGGCGGAACCCTTTGGGGATTTACCTCCGTGATGTTTCATAGCAATGAAAAGAACTGCACCATCATTATTTACTTCAATTGTGACCTTGAGACTACCATTCACCCGTTGAACCTGTTCCTGCTTTATGCCAATATCTTGTATGGAAAAAACTATTGATTAAAATGATTATGGACAGTATATTAATCAGGATTTAGGGTCTACTAAATGGGTGATTTCCTGAACAACAATTCATTCAGTTAAATCATAGGCAAACCATGCCATTATCATGGCGATGACTGCGATCGTAGCCTAAGATATATAAAATCAGTGTGATCGCCCTGAATTTTTAGATAAGGTTCCAATGGAAGTAATTTCGGTTTTGACAAATCTGAAGAAAAAACGGATTGGGCAGGATTTGGGCAAGTTTATTCCAGATTCAATATCATTCAAGAAAATAATATTTTTTTAGCCAGATTTTAAACATGGGGTCAAGAAACACTCCTGTCCCCTGTAAAGTGTCAATTATTTCCTTATCGATCAAAGCCTTTTTTATCCTGCTTACATTTGCTGATGTTCCCAACTGGTATTGTTGAATGGTCTCCTTTGAACTAAAATGGGTTTCTTCTTTGATCAGAGCTCTGAGATAATTTACCTGTGTCGTACTTAGTGATTCTGTGAGATTTTGAAATAAAAGGCTAAGCTGCAACGTAAGCGAATCGAGTGACTGATCAATCACCTGACCGGTCATTTTATGATCGCATCGCAGCCAGCACAATTGTGCCAGTTGCTGAACATAATAAGGATGATTGTCAACCAGTGCTGCAATCCTGCAGGATTGCTCAGGTTCGATCTCTTTGCCGGTTGCAAGAAACCGTCCGGTGATATATTTCTCCCAGTCATTTGTAGAAATTTTTTCAATGAACATCATATCCCCGAATTTATAAAAAGGCATGGAAGGGGAGGTAAAAACCTGCATCAACATGTGGCGTTTACTTCCAAAGAGGCAATAAGATACATCCTGATGCTTTTGCCAGTGAGACCGCAATTGTTTTTGAAAAGCCGTAGTGTCGTTATAAAATCCAATATTCTGGAATTCATCAATACAGATGATTATTTTCCATCCTTTTGATTTTGCAATCTGTTGTGGAAGATCCAGTATTTCGTCTGGCTGTTTTTTAACCTCACTCCAATTCAATCCAAGGGAGAATTCCTGAAAATGATCAGGAGAGAAGCTGATCTTTGGAATCCATTGTTTGAAAAAATCCTTTGTGAAAGAGATAATTTCCTGAAGTTTTGTGGTAGTTCCCCTGATAACCTGTTCAGCCAGGTTGCGGTAAAAATCTTCTTCGGATCTGACATTGAACAGGTCGATGGAGATGATCTTTATTTTTTTATTCTCCTGCATGATCATCCGGGAGGCTTTTTCAACCAGGGATGACTTACCCCACCGCCGTGGAGAGATCATGATCGTGTTGATGCCGGATACGAAATTGTTTTTCAAACGGATGATCTCTTCGGTCCTGTTGGTGAAGTCATCCCCCAGGGCCAGTTTCCCGAAGGTAAAAGGTGTTTCCATAATCTGTTATTTTGGACAAAGATAGCTAACATGTTTGTAACTAACAAATATGTAACTAACTAATTTGTGAGATTTGTCAAAGGATCTGTCCTGCCGCCTGTATCCAGGCGCAAAACCCGACTCTTATCAGAATAGACAAGCCGTATCTGGTAAAGGCCTTTATTATCAGATTGATCGTCCTGAATTTTGAAGCTGGGTTCCAGGGGAAGTAATTTCGGTTATGGCAACTCTAAAGAAAAAACGAATTGGGCAGGATTTGGGCAACAAAATAAGTAGTTCCGTATTGTTGGGTGTGGGTTTGATTTTAATCAACAAATGTTAAATTGCAAATAGTGGTCATATTCGCCGGCTTTTCCAACCGCAGACAATATGAGTATTGTTTTCAAACACCCGCCTGTTCGATTTCGCTTTTATTTTGTATTTTTGAAAAGAAAATCGGATTAAAATGGTATCCCAGGCGGAAATGGATCGTGTTGTATCAAGGATTGTTGATTTCTATCATCCTGAGATGGTGATCCTCTTTGGTTCATATGCCAGCGGGAGCGCACATGAAGGAAGTGATCTGGATCTTTTACTTGTGAAGCACACGAATGAAATTCCGTTAAACCGTGCGGCTGGTTTGCGCAAGGCACTGAGGGATATTCTTATACCGATGGATATCCTTGTTTACACCCCATCTGAAATTGCAAAGGACAAAGAACGAAAATTCACTTTTATTCATGATGTATTAAAGTCGGGGAAGGTAGTTTATGCCGTTAAATGACCTTGTTCAGTCCTGGCTTCTGAAAGCCACCCACGATTTGGAAACTGCTAAAATAGTGGCTTCTCATATGCCCGATTATGATGACGTCATTGCATTCCATTGCCAGCAAGCCATTGAAAAGGCGTTAAAAGGATATCTGATATTTCTCGATATTGAATTCAAACCGGTTCATGATCTTGGATACTTATTGAATTTAACTGCTACAAAAGATGACGCATTTGACATCTATTTTGAAGAGGTTGACAGGATTTCCAGGTATGCAGTACAGATAAGATATCCCGACACCATTATAAAGTTGACAAAATTCCAGATTCAGGAGGCAATCAAAATGGCTGATCTGATCTGGGCCATGGTCAATGGCAAGATTTCCTGAAAAACATTTCATTTGTTTTAATCACAGGCAAACCCTGCCTTTATCACAGGAAAGCCTGCGATCGTCATCTAAGGCCTTTATTATCAGAGTGATCGTCTCGAATTTTGAAGCAGGTTTCCAATGGCAGTAATTTCGGTTTTGGCAAATCTAAAGAAAAATCGGACTGGGCAGGATTTGGGCAATAAAATAAGTAGTTCCGAGTAGTTCCGTGTTGGTTTTACTTTAATGAGGAAAGGGTTAATCACAACTGGACCAAGATGATAACAGAATCACTGTTTCAACTGAATAGTTCTGAATAGTTCGGGGATTATTCCAGTTGATGCCACAACAAAACCAGCAAAAAATCCTGATCCCTGACGGTTTCGGGTTTTTTTCCTTTATGACCTTCCAGGTTTTCAAAACCAGAAGGTCTTTTTACAATAGAAATAAAGTATATAATATTTGCATTGATAATAGAAGAAATGATATCTTTGTTGTCATTGTAAAAACATACTGAAAATGAAAGACCTTATAAAAACAGTGATTTTTGATCAGCAAAGGATGACATGGAATAAAAACCATATCGCTCGTAGTTATCCTGAAAATATTATCAAAAGCGAAACTATCGTGGTTATCTCCGGAATAAGGCGCTGCGGGAAATCGACGCTGCTCAGCCAAATCAGAAATGAGAACGGGGAGAAAGATTTTTATATGAATTTTGACGATGAAAGGCTTATCCGTTTTTCAGTAGACCATTTTCAACTGCTGCACGAAACATTTATTGAATTATTTGGAATTCAAAAAACATTTTATTTTGATGAAATACAAAATATTCCCGATTGGGAACGATTTATACGCCGGTTACATGACGAGGGATACAAGGTATTTCTAACCGGCTCCAATGCATCCATGCTCAGCCGCGAACTGGGAACACATCTTACCGGGCGGTACGTTCAGATAGAACTGTTCCCATTCTCGTTCGCTGAATTCCTCACCTTTAAACAAGTTGTCTGGACCGAAAAAGATTATTACAGCACCGAAGGCCGTGCTTCGCTCATTGGCCATTTCAATGAATACTTCCACGCCGGCGGATTTCCGTTGTATCTGAAAGAAGGAAGTGATGATTATCTGAAATCCTTATACGAAAGCATTTTATACCGTGATGTATTGGTTCGTAATAAGTTGGTAAATGAACGGGAGTTGTTGGAATTGGTCAATTACCTGGCAAGTAATGTGTCAAAATTGAGCTCGTTTAACGGACTTACAAAAATCGCAGGTGTGAAAAACGCCACCACCATCAGGAATTACCTGTCATTCTTGCAGGACACCTATCTGATCTTTCAAATCTGCAAATTTGATTATTCATTGAAAAAACAAATTCAAAATCATAAAAAGACATATTTCATAGATAATGCAATGATACGTCTCCTTGGCTTTATGTTTTCTGAGGAAAAGGGGCGACTGCTTGAAAACATTGTATTTCTCGAACTCAGACGAAGAAGGTTTGAAATATTTTATCATTTCAACCGTCTGGAATGTGATTTTGTGATCAGGGAGGGAATTACGATTGTTCAGGCCATCCAGGTGTGTCATTCCTTTAATACAGCCCAAACCAAAACGCGTGAGGTCAGCGGCCTTCTGGAAGCAATGAACGTTTACGGCCTTGAAGAAGGCTTAATCCTGCTGCAAGACACTCAGGAGCATACCATCGAGGAAAACGGAAAAGTAATCCGGGTCATGCCTGTATGGAAATGGCTGCTGAAATAATTCAAACTTTCCCCTTTTTCGGCTTTATAAGGATTTACCGGGTAACAAAATAAGACCTTCCAGGTTTTCAAAACCCGGAAGGTCTTGGGCAAGTTATAATAAGAAAATTCAGGCGATTTGCAGGTTAACTTTGCTTAAACACCCATGCAAACACCTGTGAGAATTCTTCGTAGGTTGTCGGAGTAGAGTTCGCTTCAGTTCTCTGATGCCCGCTCAACATCCTGCCATCGTTGAGGGCTTTGGCAAGGTCGACCATCAATCGGGCGGCATCCTCACCGCAAAATCCAGAAGCTACCATCCCTTTTACTGCATCCTCAGCGGGGAACTGCATGTACTGGAGTTCCGGCATCCCGATTGCCTGCCCGGCAATGGCAGTGACCTCCGAATAGCTGATGTCGCGGGGACCCAGGACATATTCTACGGTATTGCCTTCGAAGTTCAGGTCCAGCAAGCGTTTTGCAGCAACGGCACCGATGTCCTTCGTAGCCACCATCGGAAACTTCTGATCGGCGCTGACAGCGGTACCGGCAATGCCCATCTGTTTGATTATTCCGATCAGGCCCAGGGTGTTTTCCATAAAATAGGTCGGACGCAGGTTCAGCACGTTGACCCCTTTCAGCCCGAGGAACAGTTCTTCCATGTAGCCCAGCCCATCGACAATCCCGGCTCCCTTGCGAAGGTGAGCTCCTACGCTGCTGAGCAATACGACGTTGGGAACATTGGCCGCTTTCACGGCGTTAAAATAGTTGTCGGCAATCTGTTTTTGCTCCTTCAGTATATCAGCCGCGAACATGTCGGGCATTAAAAGGCAGAATACCGCATCGGCACCTTTAAAGGCCTTTGTAAGAAATTCCCTGTCGTAGGAGTCGCCGGCCATGGCAATGGCTCCAATGTCGGCCAACTCTTTTAATTTGCCGGCATTGCGCGCAATGACGGTCACGTTCTGTCCTTTTGCAAGCAATTCAGTTGCAACAATTTTTCCAATTTTTCCGGTGGCACCGGTAATGACATACTTTTTCATATTGATTTGATTTAGTGGATATTAATATTTGTACATACAACTTATAAATAAAAAAAATTATTTTGATACCAGCTTAATTGCAGATTGGAAGACACTCCCGGTTAACTGACGTGCATTTTCCTCCCCGAGAACATCGGTAAACCTAAGGTAGAGTTTGTACCAGGCCGCTTTTATTGCGTCGTTCATTTCAACGGAAGCCGGGGTCGGATAGATCATTGTGATCCTGCCTTCGCTGTGTTTTTTGACCAGACCGCGGCTTTCAAGCTTGTCAACAAGCCGGGTCACAGTCGACGGGGTCAGCATCATGATCTCTGCCAGTTCCCCGGAATGGATGCCGGGATTTTTATTTACGGTCATGATCACGAAGGCGTAGCTGGGTGCGAGGTCCACGACGGAAAATTCCTCTTCCGCCATTCTTGTTACGATCCGTGCCAGGGCATTGGAGGAAAAGTAAAGGCAATTGCAATATGTGGCTTTATCGTTCATTTCAGGTGCAAAGATACATCATATAGTTGTATGTACAATAATAATTTGTCAGTATTTTCAGGCAAATTTTTGTAAGGAATGACCAGGAACTACTCCAAACACAGCTCATATTCAGAAAGCCAGATTCAGGCCTGCCTGCCTGATTATCACGCGATCATAAGCTGTCAATTTTCACTTTGTTTATTATTAATCTAGTTTGGTATTTGGAATTGGTCTATTTTAGTATAAAAAGCACATCTCAGCAAGTTATAATACCGGGTTTTAAGGGTGCGATTGCTTTTTGTTTTTCAATTGACAGCAAACTGTCAGAAAGATTTCCGGATTCCAATGCTGCGTTGTAAGCTTCTTTATAGCGGCCCAGCCTGGCCAGATTTCCTGCTGCCGGTCAAGAAGAAGTGAGAGATTCAAATAAAGATGATACCTTTTTGCCTTGCTGACAGCACTGTCGATGGCTATCAGGTCATGCTGGCTATCCCGGCCAGGAACATCCGGGATTATTGCTAAGCAATAATAACAATCTTTCTTAATATTTTCACTTTCCCATCGTCAAAAGTAAGGAAATAAACGCCAACCGGAAGGTCGCGGAATTGAAAGGAAAGATTTTGTTTCCCGGGATGAATGGTTTTTTCTCCGAAGGATTTAACCAGCTTTCCTGAATTTGAATAAAGGGCTGTTTTGAGGTTGACTGGTTTTTCTGCAATCAATGTCACCTGCGCCTCATTCCTGACCGGGTTTGGAAAAACAGTGCCAACCTGGAACGATGGATTCTCACCAGATTCTTCCATCCCTGCCGAAGGATTATAAAAGGCGCTGTAAACTCCGTTTCCATGGGTGCCGATGGCAATAAAACCGTCGGTTTGCCGTGAATCGACCATGTCAATGATTACATTTCCAATGGTGGTTGCCCCCTCTTTCATCCAAATCGTAGAGTCGCCGTTCAGTTCAGTTGTAGAAAACAATCCACAGGATGTTCCGGCAAAAATGATCTTTTTCCCATGATAAAGCAACTTTTTCGTGCAGCGGATTGACGGACCGTTTCCTGATCCGTCCGGGAACTCCTCCAGATTCCCGCCTACTGCTGTCCACGTCGAGCCACCGTCGGTCGAGTGAAAGAGGCTCTGAACGCCATAATTTGAAAAAGTCACCATCAGCCGGTCTGCATTGTCAGGATCAATGTCGATGTCTGCCACAAAAGCGTTGGCCGGGAAACCGTTTCCCGTAATTTCAACAGGAACGGGATTCCCGGTATTTGCATTGTCGAGCCGGTACACTTTCCCAAGATTCGTTCCGTAGTAGAGCCGGTTAGGAGGGAAGGTGGAAATTGAGAGGAAACTGATCTCCGAAGCAGTTCCAACATTCACATTGCTTAAATGGTTCCAGCCTGCATTCCGGAGACTGCTGTCGTAAGCTGCGGCTTTCAGATTATCTTTTCGCCAGATGCTGGTGATGGTTGGCAGGTAAAATGTTTCATAATGAACCGGATCCAGTGCAAAGTTCTGGTAAAACGGGAACAGGGAGTTGCTGCCCATCACCGGGTCATAATATTTCAGCAGGGTATCGGGGAGCTGCGGGAAGATGTCTTTGGCATGCATGGCATTGTCGAACCTGGTCGTCCAGATATTCCCGCTGTAGGCGGAAATGGCGCAGTATTCCCAGTTGGGGGCAACGCAGGTGGCGAACCCGTCATAACAGATATCGATGTTGAACCATAATTCAGCCGGGTTATCTGTAACGGTGTAGTACCAGTTATTATCCTGCAACCCACCGAGGATCCAGTCATCACCGGAAGAACCATGATCAATGGCAATGCTGTAAAACTGGGTTGTGGTCAGTTTATAGTTTAATCTTTGCCAGGACATCCGGCTGCTGTCGGCCATGCAATCGGGTGTCAGGTAAATCCCGCCGTCATTGGCCATGAACATTTTCGACGGATCTGATGGCTGGAAGGTTATTCCATGCTGGTCGGGATGAAGCTGATGGACAGAATCCATGTCGTAAGGATACCCGCCGATGTAAGTTGTGGCCAGGCTGTCGGCAAAACCATTTTCTGAACGGTGGAGGTTCATCCCTCCCAGAAACACCACATTTTCATTGTCAGGCTTTACCCCCATGGTAAAACAGTATCCGCCATACACCACAAGCGAATACGGGAAACTGTTTATATTTCCATTGCCGGCGCCGGGAATGCCACTGGTGCGGTTTTCCCATACGGGAGAACCGGATGCCGGATTCCACGTCATTTTCCAGAATGTATTGAGGGTGTTGGTATAACCATTGAAAGGGTTGAGGTCGGGGTTTTGTGATTCCGTAAAGACATACATCACCTTTTCGTTCGATGGAGCAAGCGCCAGGCGGGTAACGCGATTGTCATCCGGAAAGCCGGCAGGGGTGATCTTTTCCCAGTTTATCCCGTCGGTCGAACGCCAGATGCCGGCCTTGCCGGGAGGTTGAACCGACATACAAAAACTACCAAGTGCGGCATAGAGCACACCATCGGAGGTGACTGCCAGGTCGCTGGAGAAGGATTTGTTTTCAAGGTCGCCCAAAGCCACTGTCCAGCTTGTTCCGCCGTCTTCAGATCGCATGATTGCGCCATAGCAGGCAGCATACACAATGTCTTTATCCATTCTTACAGGATCTGTAACGATCCGCCATACTCCCTGGAATATCTCATCCAGGGAAGCGGCCGACCCACCCTGTGTTGCGGCGAGCGGTTGCCAGGTTGCTCCGCTATCGGTCGATTTGAAAATACCGTTGCCAATTCCGAGCGTCCTGGCATTTGTACTGATGTTGCGATCGGTTGTACTCAGCATTTCACCCGTGCCATAATACCAGATGTTGTGCTTGCCCGAACGTTTGTCCTGCACCAGACAGGTAGCGCTCTGTTCGGCATCGGGGCTTGTGGTTTTATGCCAGGACAGCCCTCTGTTTTTCGATTCCCACATGCCTCCAGAGGCACTTCCGGCGAGCAGATGGTTTTCATCGTCAATATCAAACGCAATGCATAACATGCGGCCCCCGATGTTGGCAGGACCCCGCCAGTTCCATGATTGGCCTTCCCCGGCGGGATGCATCGGGAGCCTGGCCACAAAGTCAAGCTCTTTCGCCCTGATTCCCAAAGGAATCATCCCGGTTTGCGGATTCCGGAGTTTCGAAAACTGATAATCAGCCTGCATGGCAAGCCGGCCGGGTTTTGACAATTTTTGCTGTTTGTTCCCCGATCTGTCTCCTGCTTTATGGTTTTCAAAAGAAGTTGAACCCGAAAACCAGAAGCAACAAATTGCAATGACCAGGGGAGATCCCAAAAGCAGGAATAAGTAAATTTTTTTCATACGACGATCTGTTAAACTGATTGTTTCGCTGATTGCCAGTTAGAAATGCCAATGCTCTCTTCTGATAAAAGTACCGGAATGAAATCCGTGCCCGGGCTCCCGCTGTCGAGATTGTACTGAAATAACGACACCACGCCAGGATCTCTCACCCCTGACGGAGTGTTTTTCAGTTTATGATTGCCTGATTCCATCATGCGGCAGCAGCATATCATGGTTCCCGGGAATATAGATGAGTTCATAGCGTGCTCTACTTCGTGATGGTGAACGTATCGAAAACACTGTAGGCCCCCAGGTTGCCGCTGTAACTGTTAACCGTTACCGTGTTGCCGGTGATGTCGACAACGCTGAAATAATAGGTGTCGGGGTCATTGTGAACGTTCCAGGAGGTTCTGAAGTCCGGATCCACATAGCCCGAAGATACGATGGCACCGCATGTGCCATTGAGAAGCTGAACCACTTTGTTCTGCCATGATGGGGTGGGAGGGGTGGTCTGAGGATTCGGGAGGACGGTGCTGTCAACGCTTTTGCGGGAAAAGAGATGCGAATGACCGCAGGCGTAAAAGTCGAAATTGCAGGAATCAAGGAAAGACCAGAGCGCTGTATATGACTTGTTTGCAGCGGATGCCTCGCTTGTGTCTTCGTTGATATAGTAATAGGGTGTATGAATGAAAAGGAATTTGTGTGTTGCCTTTGTCTGGGCAACCTGTGTTTTCAGCCACGACATCTGGGTGGCATCAATGTTTCCTCCCAGGTCCATGTGCACGGTGTCCGTTGTAAAATAGTAGGGATCCAGTACTGCGAAAAAGGAGTTGCCCCCATCGGAGGTGAAGGAATAGGTGAGATGTTCGTAGCCGGGAGGGCCGTTTGTGGGGTTCTCCGAAAAAACATTCTGGTACTCCTGCTGGTTGACGAGCAGGAAGCCGTATGAAGCGTGCTCGTGATACAGCTCATGATTGCCGATGGCAGTGTACAAGGGTATTCCACTGCCAAGAGGTGCTAAAATGTCTTTCCAAGCCTGGAATGTGTAGGAGGGATGGATATAACCCCTGTACGACATGTCGCCGCCGAAAAAAATAAAGGACGGTTTGGGCGACAGTGCATAAATCTGGTTCCTGATAGCGGTCAGCACAGGGATGTTCACAGGCTCTTTAAGCGAATCACCGCGGCTGTCGGCCAGGAAGACGAAACGAAGCGTTTCATCCGTTTTAACCGGCGGCTGTTCCGGGCTGGTTTTGCTGCAACCGTTTGTCATCATCGCAGCAGCAACAAGCAGCGCCATGGCGAAGAGGCTTAACTGGCTTTTCACGATCAGGAATGTCATCTTTGATGATTCTTGCATAGCGTTTCTCCTTTCTTAATATAGTAACTGTGTTCTTTGAGTCCGGGTTTAACTCAATTGCTGTTTGTGTTAAGCAAATATAAGGGAAAAATCAATCGGGCCCTGAGCGCAGTCGAAGGATACTGAAAAAAGCAAGACGATGTCAGAAAATGCTCGGTTTTTTCCAATTCAATACCATTTATACGATAGCCAGTGATAAAGGCAAGTACACCCTGATCCCTACCTCCATTGAAACAAAAGAGGAGGCAGGGCTCTTTAAATCAAGCAGGAAAAAGAAATAGTTTATGTGAGTCCGTGATAAATGAAAAACCCCGATTCCTTATGGTTTCGGGGTTTTTCGATTTTCGGATAGTCCTGTCGGGACTATTCTAAATCAAGAATGGTACGATCATTTTGACACGACCACTTTCTTATATGCATTTCCTGATGCAGCGGTTATTTGAACGAAGTACAGACCTGACGGGATATTTTCCAGGCTGATGATATAATCCCTGGAACCGGGCCTGGCGCTTAACACCACCGCTCCGAACTGGTTCAGGAGGGAAATGTTTTTAAGAAGGCTGTTTGATTTGACGACGATATATTCACTTGCAGGATTCGGATAAAGCACAGTCGACAACTGATCGGTTTCCGGAACATCTATGTTTCCCACAATGATATATTTCACCTTAGTCTTGACACCCGGGCCTCCGAGATTTGATGCAGTTAAGGTTACATCATACTGGCCCGCAGTAGTGTAAACGATTGGTGGCGGGGTTTGCAGCGTGGATGTTCCCGGTGTTCCTCCCTGGAAGGTCCACAACCAGGTTGTCGGATTCCCTGTCGATAAATCAGAGAACTGAACATTGCCGCCAACCGGTATGTTTGTTTGATTGGCTGTGAAATCGGCAACAGGTGCCGGCGGGTTGGTGACTATTATATATTTAACCTTTTGTTTGGAACTTGAACCCACAGGATTTGTCACGGTCAGCAACACATCATACTGGCCGGCAGTGCTGTAGGTTATCAGCGGAGGGGTTTGCTGAAATGAAAAACCCGGATTTCCCCCCGGAAAGCTCCATGACCATCCTGTGGGGGAACCGGACGACATATCCGAGAACTGAACCTGCCCGCCGGGCAATATATTTGTTTGATTGGCGGAGAAGTTCGCAACAGGAAGATCGATGACGGTGATGTATTGAACCTTGGTTTTAGTGGTTGATCCAGCAAGATTCGTAACGGTGAGGGTTACATCATACTGCCCTGCCGTGTTGTAAAGGATTAGCGGAGGGGTTTTCAGGGTGGATGAGCCCGGGGTGCCACCCGGGAACGTCCACGACCAGGTTGTCGGATTCCCGGTCGACAGATCCGAGAACTGGACCAGTCCCCCGGTTACGATCGTTGTAAGACTGGCGGTAAATTCAGCCACAGGCGTAGAGGCGCTGACGACGGTTATATAGTTGACTTTTGTATTGGTGTTGTTGCCCATGCTGTTTGTCACAGTCAGTGTTACATTGTACTGGCCTGCCGCGCTGTAGGTGATCAATGGCGGGGTTTGCAGGGTGGAAGTAGCTGGTGTGCCACCCGGAAAACTCCATGCCCAGGTTGTCGGAGTACCGGTCGACAAATCGGTGAATTGAACCTGTCCGCCCGTAACGATATTGGTCTGATTGGCGGAAAAATTGGCGATGGGAGGAGCCGTATTGCTTACCACGATATAATTGGTTTTCACCTCCGGATCAGTACCCCAGCTGTTGGTGACGGTTAAGGTAACACTATATTGTCCGGCAGCACTGTAGGTTATGGGAGGAGGCGTCTGCAATGTTGATGTGGCAGGGGTTCCGCCGGGGAAAGACCACAGCCATGTGGTAGGTCCGCCTGTGGAAAGATCGGTAAACTGAACCTGTCCGCCAACCAATATGGTGGTAAAATTGGCGACAAAGTTTGCAACAGGCTGGGCGAGTACGGAATTGAATTTACGCATGCCGCCAACGGTTGCACTTGTGTTGAAACTGCCGGCCCATGCGGTGGAATTGTTTAACCAGCTGGTTGCCAGGAATTGTGTGCCAATCGTGGCAGTCATGTTATTCCAGTCAACGCCGTCGTTAAAAGAATAGGTGACACCGGTAAACCCGGCGGCAGCGCCTGTTGTAACATATGTTGATGGGGTGCCGGGCACGTAACACATGTCATTGGCAAAGACCGATCCCGTAGTTACGACCGGGGTCCATGTTGTTCCGCCGTCGGTGGTTTTTACGAGGGCACCGGTTGTGGAAGCGGTTTTGTCCTGGACCAAACCATTCAGGGCATCACGGAAGAATGGCTGAACATATTTTGCGCCCCAGCCGGGAATGGCAGATACTGTCCAGTTGTTGCCGTTATCGGTTGATTTGTAAATACGGCCAAGGTTGGTGCCAAACCAGGTTGTATTGCCGACACTTGAATAATACCCTGTAACGCCCCATTCACCGGATAACGGGTTTGGAATATTTGCCCCGGGGACAAGGGTCCATGTTGTTCCGCCATTCGTGGTCGTATAAATTTCAAATTCACCGTTGATAGGGTCGCCCATGCAATAACCCGTATTCGCATTCCAGAAATAGACAACGTCGGCGAATGAGGAGGCATTGGTGAATGATGCCGTGGTCTGGCGGGCCCAGGTGGTGCCTCCGTTGGTAGTTTTATAGATTCCCTGGCCTGTGGCAGTGGCACCCGGAGGGAACATGCAAACCCATGCCGTGCTGGCATCGATGGCAACAATGTTCCCTATGTCGAGATTGGTGACCCCGGCAATGGTGTGAGGAGTCCATAACGTTCCTCCATTGGATGTCATTGTGATATCCTGGCAGGGTGCTGCGGCACCGCTGCCGTCGTAGGCAGATGCCCAGACAACCGTGGAACTGACGGCATAAACGGACCTGATTCCCCTGCTGGCTGCAGTGAAACCGGAGGCCTGGTCAATCCATTGCGCGAAAGCAATCGATCCCGAAAAAATCAGGATCAGAAAAACAAAGGTAAATTTTCTCATAAGGCAGCAAGTTTAATTGTTAATTTAAATGACTGTTAAACAGGAAGATGAATGATAATGTTGATTGTTAATAAAAAGGGAATGTGGGCGAACGAATACCGGACTGTATATAGTGTTAATTATCAGCTGTCTTGCGAAATACGATTAGCAATATACGAAAATATTATGCTTTTGTTCGGAGATGAAAGAAAAGTTATAAACAATGAAGAAATGCAATATATTTGTTGTACCCGTAAAACTACTTATGACCGCCAATCGTTTTGCCAGCAGCAGGATGCCAGCCATATTGATGGCATTAATATTGATAATGTACGGATATTCAGGGCATTGCCAGGCGAAAACCGGCAATCCGTATAACCTTGATATCACCCGGACCATCGGGGAGTATCATGACCAGGTATTGCTGCAGCCCGGGATGCGCATGGTTGACCTGGAAAAAGCAGACGGCAGAATCAGGCTGGATATCCGGTATGCCACCAAAAACAATTTCACCGGGGAAATAATTTACACTGCGGCAAAAGCTTTTGCCAGGGAACCTGTGGCGAACGCTTTGAAAAAAATCCAGGATTCGCTTTCTTTCTATAACATCGGCCTGAAAATTTATGACGCATACCGGCCGTATGCCGCAACAGTAAGGTTCCATGAGGTTTATCCCGATACCGTCTTTGTAGCCAACCCGCGTTTCGGCTCCCGGCACAACCGCGGGTGTGCCGTTGACCTTACACTGGTGGAACTTGTAACAGGCAGGGAGCTGCCCATGCCAAGTGAATTTGATGATTTTTCACCCAGGGCAGATCCGGCATACGGCAACCTTCCCGATACGGTTTTGGCTAACCGTAAATTCCTGTTCGGCATCATGTCGCACTTCGGCTTTACCCATTATGAAAGCGAGTGGTGGCATTTTGATTTTAAGGGGTGGCAGAATTACAAACTGATGGACCTGACATTTGATGAACTGGAAAAGGCACAGGGGGGGATCCGCAAAAACTGACACTGAAAATTGCTGAATACAAACACATCCAAACTTAAACGCCATGAAAAATAAAACCATTTCAGCCCTGGTTGCAGTGGTGATCATTATCCTGTTTGCCACATGCGAGAAGCAATCATCTCCCGAGAGCCGCGACACCCCGGAAAGCAGCAATTTCTACGTTCTCAACATCAAAAAAGGAATTCCACGCGCGGGATTTACCTTCTTGAACGCCGATTCGTACCAGCAAACCACCGAATATTCGTGCGGCCCTGCTTCGGTGCTGACGCTGCTGCGGTACTATGGAAAGAGCGGGGATGAAATGACCATTGCGAAAGAGATGGGAACCAGCACGACCTGCGGGACCACCCCGGAGCAAATGTCGTCGTGGCTTGGCCAGCATGGCTTTACTGCATCCTGGAACGAAAACGGGAATCTTGACACCCTTACGAACAACCTGAAAAAACAGGTTCCCACCCTCATTGAATGGAGCGACTGGGGCGGGCACTGGGTTCTTGTGGTGGGCTATGATACCCGGAATACCGAATCCCTGATGGATGACGTCATCATTTTTGCAGATCCCTACGACCGGCACGACGACAGCAACGACGGGCTGACCTGGTTCAACGCCCAGCGATTTTATTACATGTGGTACGATGCCCTCCTTTTCGGAAAAGTGATGAAACGGATATACATCAGCGCCAGACCGACCGGGAAATAAATGGGATGGAGGGGTTGGGAGAAACTGCCTGCAATTTTTCATTTATTGCCGGCGGCATAAGCCACTTGCTTAAGTTTGAATACTTTATTGTATCGTCAGGTTTCCTGTTACTGTCAGTTTACTGTCTGTACCGTCCAGAGTGAGGGAGCCGCAATGGATTCCGATAATAAGGTCGCCCGTAAAAACCGGCCAGTTGGTCACGGCTGATGCCGGAATTACCACATCAGTGCTGCTGCCGGGGACCAGCCAGTCTTCCCAGTTCGTGGCGGTATTCCAGGCCCCGGAAGAATTCCCGGTCCAGAGGCCGGGAATACCGGCGCGCAGGAATGCTGGTTTGATCTCAGATCCGGAGCATGCTGAATTTGAGACAAGAAGTGTCACGGTATATGGGCCGCCGTCTGTAAATATTACCTGCGGATTTTGCGATGAGGCGCTTGTGCCATATACAAAAGCGAAGGTCGGCCTGTCAAAACTCCAGTCCCATGAGGTCGGACTCCCGGCGGTCATGTCGGTAAACTGGACTATCTCGTTTTTTTGCGGCGTTAGTTTGTTGGCCCCGAAATTTGCGGCAATCAACGGGCTGACAGTCATCGTGACAACTCCGGAGGTTGCCGGATTCCCAATTACACAGGCGGCATTGGAGGTCACACTGCAGGTAATCGCATCGTTGTTTCCCGGGATATAGGAATAAGTGGCATTCGTGGCGCCGGAAATTGTGATTCCTCCTTTCTGCCATTGGTATTCAGGAACGGTCCCGCCATTTGCCGGAGTTGCAGTATAGGTGACCTCCGTACCGGCACAGACAGGATTTGATGATGGCGAAACTGTGACGCTCACCGGCAGGGAGGCGGGGCTCACCGTAACAAGCACTCCCGCAGTATTCGGGCAACCGGCCGGGGAGGTTGCCGTAACGGTATAGGTGGCGGATGCGGAAGGTTTTGCCCATACAACGGGCGTCTGGGTGCCCGTATATGCAGATGCGGCGCCTGCATCCGCGTACAGATCAGTCAACGGCGACCATGTGTATGTTGCGGACTGCAAACCGGTGATGGATACATTGTCGATGGCCCAGTAATATCCATAAACTGCATAATAATTGAACCTGATTTGCAAAGCCGGCTGGTTCACATAAGCCGATAAGTCGAGAATCTTATGAACCCATGAAGTGGAGGTTCCTTCATTGGCGGTATAGGCAGCCAAAGCCGATGAACCCCATGTTGTTCCGCCATCTGTGGAGACTTCAATCTTTGCGACATCGGCCGGAGTATATACCTCAAAGTTGTGCCAGAAGGACAAAGTAAGTGAGGTGTACCCGACTGTGTTCATCACAGGGGTCATCAATTGGGTACTGGTGGTGCTTCCGTTCCCCTGGGCATCGCTGTTAGACATGACATATCCTGAATTATCGTTGCTGTGGATGTTTGTGTAGTATCCTTCAGGTATGAAATTCCAGGCAGCATTTGCCGGGGTTCCCCCGGAGGAGTTGTTGGCAGCCGTCCAGCCTGGTACCTGGCCATTGAAATTTTCGTTCAACAGGGTTGAATTTACAGTTCCCCCGGTGGCGGTCATCTCCTGGATGGCCCCGCAGGCAAGGACCGGAGCGGCGGGGGTGATGGTCACCGCGCCTGGCATCGGCTTAACGGTGACTCCCACAGTGGCGGCCGCCGAGGAGCAGCCGTTCAGCGAAGCTGTACATAAATACGTACCGCCTGCCGCCAATGGTGCTGCAGAGATTGTTGGAAACTGGCCGGACGATGTGAACCCGTTCGGTCCGGTCCAGTTGTATGAGATGCCGATATCGGAGGATCCCGCCAGGCTGATCTGCCCCCCCTCGCACACGGGTGAATTGGAGGTGGCACTTGCCATCGGGGTCGGCTTTACCGTCAGGGCTGCGGAGGAACTGGTTAAGGATGATCCGCAGGCGGCGGTTACAACCACATCGTACACGGCTGCATCAGCCTGGGTGACATTGGGAAGTGAGAGCGTGGCTGTCGATGCGCTTGCGTTGCCCGCAACCGATATATCAACAAGGTTCTTTCTCCATTGATAGCTTAGCCCCGGATCCTCGGTTACAACAGTAAATACAGCCGTTTGCCCTGCACACGTTGTCGCAGCCGCCGGCTGGGTGATGACAGATGCGCCGGAGAAACTGAAAACGGTGGTACCGGCGGTAACCGCACAGCCATAACTGTTCTGGGCAGTGACGGTATACCGGGTGGTTGCACCCTGGGTGATCCCGGTGGGATTTTGCAGGGTGGAAACAAAACCCGCCGGGGCTGAAGTCCATAAATAAGTCGGAGGTTCAGGGAAATCTGCCGTAACAGAGATATTGTCAACTGCAGGCACGGCATAAGGAGCTTCAGCATCGCATCTGTAGGTGAAAATGTATCGCCTGGTGGTTCCTGCAAGGGTGTCGGACAGCGGAACAGTCAGCAGCGTGTATGTGTTGTAGGCTGTTGATGTGTTTGTGAACCATAACAGGTGATGCACATTGTTGTCATATGGGTTGGTGTTGACCACCGGGGTATAGGTTGTTTGTGCCGTATATACTTCGAAAAAATCATAGCCGTCGTCAATTACAGGCATCTTCAGGTAGAACTTCAGGGTGATATTCGTTGCGCCGGGCGGGATTGTAATATCCCGGTAAAAATGGTTTACCCCGGCATTTCCGGTACCGACGAAATTTGTACCTGCATACGCGGCATGAGAGCCCTCCTGCACCCCGGCGGCAGTTCCGACAGTCCATGTATTGCTGGTTCCGTTCGCCGCCGTCCAGTTGTTGAGCGCAAACGTGTTGCCCTGTTCAAACCCACCCTCCTGGGTTGGTGAAATGCATGTTGGGGAGGAGGAGAGGTTAAAGGGGGTGGCAGCATCACAAACCCGGTTCAGGCTTGCGAAGGCAGCCATGGGCATCGGGGCAGGCAATACCGTGGCTGTTACCGGTGTGCGGGGACTTTCACAGGCATAGGAGACGGCTAAATTGTACAAATATGCATTGATGCTGCAGGCACCCCACCAATATCCGCTTGTAATGTTGAACGCCCCGGAAAGTGCCGTAAAAGGATATGTGCAGTAAGAATATCCAAGCATGTTTATTGTACCCGACACGGAATTCACGATAAGCAGATAGCTGCCCGGAGTGACAACATGGAGCCCAAGTGGAACCGTCACGGAGGTGGTTCCGGCACCGGTGACTGTTCCCGTTGTAACCGACGAAATTACGCTTGTGTTGGTAAGGTCCTTGAGTGCAATGGTCAGCGTGCCGGTCCCGGCGAACGGAATATCAACGCTGTTTATGACAATATCAGGCAGGGTAGTTGTGATCATAATACCTGGTGACCCTACCGTAGAAGACCAATCATTTGCGTTATAAATATAAACAGGACCCGCATGGCCGGAAGTTTCTCCCAATGAAGCACACACATAAAACGTCGTAGTTAAACTGATGGGCGGCGTGGAAAAAGGGGAGCCGTACCCAACAGGGGGACCCCCGGCTGCGGCAGTATACCAGTGCAGGTTTTCCCCCGGGCCGGCTGTTGCTTCCAGGTTTACGATGCCGGTGCCGCAGCGGGTTGCGGGTGTTATTGTGAGTACATGGGCATTGTAAACGTTAACGGTCGCAACGTATGATTCGGTACAAACATTCCCGCCGGTTTTAACCAGCAACTTGTAATAGGTTGTACCCGTAAGTAACGGTGTGGTGTAACCGATGGACGTTGCAGCGATGACATCTGTAAAGGCGATGTTGTCAGATGAGCTTTGCCACTGGAAAGTTGCCGTGCCGTATCCGGAAGCCGGTACGGTTGTAAGTTCCGAAATTCCGCTTGAGCAAAGGGCAGCCGGGTTGGCGGATACAAAGGGATTGGCTGGCAGGTTGGTCACCATTGTTGTGGCGATATTTGCACAACCTGTGGCCAGATTGCCGGCAGAGCAGGTGAAAGCATGTGGGCCTGCAACTGCTGATTTGAAGTAAACAGTTGTGAAATTTGATCCCGGAACATAGGGTGTTTGGCATGCGGCATCTTCAAACAGGCCGGCCTCGGGGCTCCAGGTGTATGTGTCATAATCAGGGATGGCTGATGTAACAGACAAGGCCGTTGCCGTGTTGTTGCAGGTTGTCGGATCCGGGGTTACAGCGAGGGCAGGGGGAGGCGTTACTGTTGCTGTTACCTGGGTGCGGGGACTTCCGCATTCACCGGTAACGACTAAGTTATAAAAAAACATGTTATAGTAGGGGCTAGGCTCAACATTATAGCCGTTTGTAATGCTGAACGCTCCTGAAAGTGCCGTAAAAGGATATGTACACAAAGAGAATCCTAGTGCACCTATCGTACCAGTAAATGAATTAACAATAAGCAGATAGTTGCCCGGAGCGGCAACCTGCAGCCCCAGGGGGACTGTCACGGAGGTGGTACCGGCACCGGTGATGGTTCCCGTCGTAACCGACGAAATTACAGTGGTGTTGGCCTCGTTCTTGAGTGCAATGGTCAGCTTACCGGTGCCGGTGAACGGAATATCCGCGCTGTTTATCACGATGTTAGGCAGTGTCGTAGTGATCATAATCCCGTATGAACCCCCCTGCCAGTAATTCCATTCTCCGGAATAGGAAGGCCCGACATTCTCGGATCCAGAACCACCTGTAGCGTTGACATAATATGAGGTTGTCGAACTGACGGGCGGCGTGGTATACAGGGAGCCGGCACCGACGGGAAAGCCCCCGGTTGCGGCAGTATACCAGTGCAGATTTGAACCTGTACTTGCGGTTGCTCCTAGGGTTACACTGCCAATCCCGCAGCGGGTCGCCGGGGTTACAGAGAGTACCTGGGGATCGTTCACGGTAACAGTCGCAACATTTGATTCGGTGCAGGTATTTCCGCCGGTTTTAATCAGAAGTTTGTAAAATGAGGTGCCGGTAAGAACAGGGGTGGTGTACCCGATGGAGGTTGCGGCGGTGATATCGGCAAATGTGTTATTGTCAGTTGAGCCTTGCCACTGGAAAGTAGCAGTGCCGTACCCTGTTGCCGGAATAGTTGTCAGCACCGAAGTACCGCCCGTGCAGATTGAAGCCCGTGTGGCAGTTACAACAGGGTTTGCCGGCAGATTGGTCACGGTTGTTGCGGCAATGTTCGCACACATGGTGGTCAGGTTGTTGGCGGTGCAGGTATAAGTATGCAGGCCTGCAACAGGTGATCTGAAGTAAAGTGTTTCAAAATTTGCTCCTGTGACATAGGGAACCTGGCACGCGGCATCTTCAAACAGGCCGGCTGCAGGGCTCCAGGTATAGGTGTCGTAATCAGGGATGATCGATGTAACGGACAGGGCCACTGCTGTGTTGTTGCAGATTGTCAAACCGGCGGTGACAGCCAGTGCGGGTGGAGGAGTTACCGTTGCCGTTACCTGTGTGCGGGAACTTTCGCACATGGAAACGGATAAATTGTATAAAGCCATGAGCCATGTTGAAGTACCATACCAATATCCGCCGGTAATACCGAATGCCCCTGACATTGCCGTGTACGGATATGTACCGATAGACCATCCCAGGTTGCCTATAGTACCCGTCGCTGAGTTCAGTATAAGAAGATAATTGCCTGGCATGGCAATCTGAAGCCCAAGGGGAACAGTCACCGCCGAGGTGTTGCCTGCGCCGGTAATAGTTCCCGTAGTAACCGACGAAATTACGGTGGTGTTGGTAACGTCCTTGAGCGCAATGGTCATCGTGCCGGTCCCGCTGAACGGAATATCTGCGCTGTTGATGGTAATACCGGGGAGGGTTGTTGAGATCATGATACCAGCAGCACCTGCCTGAGAAAAATTGCCATATGCGATATAAGAAGGTCCTACATTGCCGTAGTTTCCTTCTGCCAGTGTGCTGACATAATAGGATGTGGTTGAACTGATAACCGGTGTGGTGAATGACGGGCCGTTACCCACTGCAGTGCCCCCGGTTGCGGCAGTATACCATTTTATGATACCTCCCGTGCAGGTCGCGCCCAGAACAGCCGTTCCAATGCCGCAGCGTGTTGCCGGAGTGGTGCCGGTAATGGGAGTGTAGTTGCAAATGGTTATGGTGGCCGGTAGCGAAGGTGCAGATTCACCTTCGTCATACACGGCGGTAACAGCATAATCATAGGTTCCGGAAGAAAGGCCCGGATCGTTATACTGAACGCCGGAAACGAGACTTGAACCATTGATCTTTATGCTGTTGCGGTACACATTGTAGCCCATCAACGCAAAAAGCGGGGTGTCGCCTTCTCCTCCGGTATTGCCCCCGGAAACGTGTGAATCATCGCCCGGTGATACTTCGTTCAGCTTGCATGCAGAGGGGAAAATGGCATTTACCAACTGGCCTGGCTGAAGGGTACTGTCATCGAAAGTTCCTGCCCCCGGTGTGTCTGCGATTTTCATTGACGCGAGGGGGGTAACCTGTGCCATCGGCAACAATGGCTGATTGCCCTGCACAGGGTCTAGGGAGACGTAACCCGCGATATTCCAGTTGTAGGTCAGGGCTGCGTTCAGCGCCGTCAGCTCCTTCCATGCACCACCCCAATAGATCATGTTCCCCATTCCGGCTACCTGGGGGCCTGCATCACATCCGGCCGGGTAACCGCCGGTGCTGTTGACATTATAGCCAAACCAGAATTCATCGGTGCCGTCGATCAGAACCGGTGTTGCCAGCGTGATCTCGTTAAAGGCGCCGATCGCCGGCGCCACAACCACCTGCGAATATAAAAGCGTTGCTGCATTTGCACCCTTCCAAACCTTGATGGTATAGGTACAGGATGCTGAATTAGGGAAAATACGAATCTTTTTCAGGTACTTCCCTGCGTATGGGGCGATATCGCTTGCCGGCCACCTCGATGCAACGTCAAAATTAGAAACCGACCCCGTCCCGATTACCGTATATGCAATGCCATTATCCCATTTTATCCATTGGTCGGCAACGGGTGCCATCCAGGTAAGGTGGGCGTCATATTGATTCTGAACCACGCCCTGAAGGTTTACCGGAGGATACAGGAGGTGATTCAGGATAAAATCATGTATATTTATTGCATTTGCAGCTATTACGACGCCTGTGGCGATGGATGTCTGATACCCGGTTTTGCTGCACGATACCGTGTAGGTTCCTGCCAGCAAATTATTAAAGATGTAGGAACCGTTGGCCTGGGAGGTGGTTGTATGGGTGCCAAAACTGACGGTTGCTCCGGTAATGGGCTCCCCTGCGGTACCGGTTACCGTTCCGCTCAGAATAGTTTGAGGAATTACATTGACTGTATAGTCCTGGTAGGAGCCCCAGACTCCCGCACAGCAGGGTGTGGCAATTGCACCCCAAAAACCATCCACACTGCCTATTCTCATTCTGTGATTGCCTAAGGAAACCGCGGGGGGAACGATGAAAGAAGCTGCAAGCGTAGTCGGGCTTGCTCCAGCAGAGGTTCCGGAATATACCGTCTCCCCGGGTTCCCTGAAGTCAAAATCGTCATTCCAGTCTATCCATATTTTGGTACGAAAAGGAACCCCGGTTTCGAAGGTGATCATCACAGGAATGGTTGCTCCCTGTTCAACGTTGCCGGACATGGCGGAAAAGTCGCCATAGTTACCGGGCACGGGCAACACCGGGGGGGTGTTGTTTATGGTGCTGAAGGAAACATTGGTAATGCCAATGTAGCCAATCTCAAGCATCGGGGTGCAATACCCGGTATTGAAAGAGAAGGGGCCCG
>JBAXDH010000040.1:0-29778 GCA_037141055.1 bacterium
TTTCCCATTGTGATGCGAACAATCAAAATAATGAAAATCTGATACCATAAATAATTAACCCCAAGTGTTTGCAAACACTCAAAATAACACATATTTAATACCATGAATAATAATACTCTGGGAAACCTTACATAGATAGGCGAAGCAGAAAATCGTCGTAGCCCCGTCCGGTCCGCACCCTCAAAGTTAAGTCCCTGATTTTCAGGGACTTTTTTTATGTGGCGCGCAATGTGGTGCGCAAAATTCCTTCATCAACCAACTGCAAAAGCATCACGGAGGTGAAGGTTTTCGTAACACTCGCCGCCGTTCACTCTTTACGAACAGTTTTCAGTGAAAATTTCCAAATTAAAAGGTAAAATAGAAAAGTGAATAGTTTGTGACACCACGCTTTTCACTTTTCTCTTTTCACTCACTGGTATAAAAGTGATCAATCAACTTAATTTTTAATAAAAGATACTTTGAACAGCCCTGACCTGGAACTATATTTTAATTCCCAAAGGTTACCTCCATTGGAGGTTTTTATGATCTTGCCATTAGGGGTAGAGCTGCTCGGAGCAACGATAACCGCCAAATTCCTGTCATAATAATCAATTCCATACAGCCACATCCCGCCTGGTCCTGCTGAAGATTGTTTTGCCCATGATGTACCACTGTCAGCAGTGATATAAATACCATCATAGTCAAATGCCCCCCACCAGGTTTGTGCATCTAACATTGCGAGACAATTAATGTCGGCTCCTCCTGTACCGCCACCGCCGGTGTTCGGTACAGAATCATTTTTCCAGGTTGCTCCGGCATCATTACTGAATGTATAATACGACTGCCCTCCATAAACAACTATATGGTTTATATCGGCCGCTTTTACCCCTATCCATTCATGCTGGTTGAAATTATTTCCCGGGATAAGGGAATCCCAGGTTTGACCTCCATCTGTTGTTCGGGCTATAAAACCCCTGACCCCGTTACCGACAGGGAAACCACCGACAACATAGGCTGTTTGTGAATTAATGGCGTAGATTCCCTGCATCAATGCATTGTGAAAGAAATTAGTGTCAAAAAGGGTCCAGGTATTTCCGGCATCCTTTGAATTAATTACAGTTCCGCTCTCACCGCTTATCCAGATATTGTTGGATCCAGCCATGGAAATGGATTGAAAGGTTATCGCCGGCGGGATTTTCGGACTCGTAATGCGAACCCAGGTTTTGCCGCCATCATTGGTTTTCAGGATGCTGCTATTCGAGCCCACAGCCCAAACAATATTTGTATCGACAGCCCAGACATCAAATAAACTGATTCCCTGTAAAGCAGCCGATCCTTCACCCTGTCTTTGCCAGGTATCACCAGCGTCGGGTGAAAACAAAATATTTCCGTAAGATGTGCTGTCCTGAACCCCGACAACCCATGCATACTTTTTCCTGGCAGGCGTCGAATCCTGCGCGTCATTTTTTTTCTTGCACCCATAAGGGGCTGCAATGAAGATTGCCATCGCAAATAGAAAAAAGAATAACTGATTTTTTTTTGTCTTCATAATATATCGTTAAGGTAGTGAATCATAAATCGTCCAATCAAAAATCAGGGTGTGTGAAGATTTAAACAGGCTCTTATCCTTAGTTGTGTTTAAATAAGAATAGATTAGCCCGGTTTGCTGCATTTTGTCTCAGGTTGTAATAATAGAACGGTATATCAAATGTATGATAAACACCTTTAGGCCATCCGCTGAGTGAATCTAATATGCCTATTTTATTTTCATCAGCGGAAGAGCAAACCAGCACACCTTTAGCAACATCCACACGAGCATCAGCGTATTGAGGTACGGGTTTGAAAACTCCTGTTGAATCCGGCATAAATGATCCCAATCCTTGCGCTGTGGTGGCAATAGTTTGACTTCTTGTCCATGTGATTGGATTTATCACAATACCTATCACACCGTCTAATAAAGGATTGACGCCAGCCATATCAGGTGATTGGGTATTATATGAAATTATCACTCCGACATCATCAGGCCCTTCAGCGAATTTCAGGTGTGGGTTTTGAGCAAGATACGCTGAAGTGATGGGCCAGCCGATAACATACGCAGCAATCATTTTTTGGTACACTGCCGGGTTTTCTTTCATATATCCGGATAAAAGGTTGCTAAGCACAATCGCTCCCTGCGAATGTCCGACTAAAATATAAGGTCGCCCGTTGTTAAAGTGTTTGATATAATAGTCAAACGCAGCAGTTGCGTCAGTTGTGGGCAAGCCTCCTACTACTTTGGCCTGTTCTGCGGAGGGTAAAGCCAGTGTAGATCCGGCATCATCCTGTCGGTAATAAGGAGCATAAACATTTCCTACAGTTTCAAATGCAGTAGCTTGTTTTTCAAATTGTTGAGGAGCAATTTTCAACATCATCGGATTATCAATGTTACAAATGATCGGGTCGCTTGCATTAAGCTTTTTCCACGACGAAGGGTAATAGTAAAAAATGTCGACAGGAGAAAGAGTGGGAGGAACAGATAACCAGTGTGAAGCTATTGAATAATCTGTAGCCACAGCTTGATCGACAGAAGCGGTGTCTTTTTTGCAGGAAAATAAAAAAATCAAGCTGAGAATAGTTAAGGAAATTCTTAAACCGTTAAACCTTTTCATTGATTTCATAATCATTTTTTTATGGTTCTTTAATGTTACATGTCGGGGTTATTATTTGTTCAGGAATTTTTGAATTCTGTTTGCGGCATTTTGCCTGATATTGTAGTAGTAAAAAGGATAATCAAAGCTATGGTAGACCCCTTTTGGAAATCCACTGAGTGAATCTAATATTCCTATTTCATTTTCATTAGCAGTAGAGCATATCAATACACCATTGGCAATATCTACACGAGCATCAGCGTATTGAGGTACATGTCTGAAAACTCCCTTCGAATCGGGCATAAACGAACCTAAACCTTGTGCGGTGGAGGCAACTGTTTCATCTCTTGTCCATGTGATTGGATTGATCACAAGGCCAGTATCCCCATATATTACAGGATTCACTCCGGTAAAACCATTTGCTTCGGTGTTATATGAAATGATCACTCCGGTATCGTCAGGGCCAGTGGCAAATTTCAGGTGAGGATTAGCCTGAAGGAACGCTTTTGTAACAGGACCACCGATTACGTATGCTGCAATCATTCTGGAATAAACCTGCGGATTGGCTTTCAGGTATCCCGACAGAATATTGCAAACCACATTTGCCCCCTGGGAGTGTCCGGCCAATATAAACGGGCGCCCCTGGTTGAAGTGCCTTATATAGTAATCGAAGGCCGCAGTGGCATCCGCTGTGGGAATTCCTGCGATTACGTTTAGCCGGTTATCCGGCGATGAGTTGTCCTGCCGGTAGAAGGGCGAGTAAACATTCGCTGCGGTGTCAAAAGCAGTTGCCTGCCGGGCATAATCCGAAGCTGCATCTGCCATCATGAGGGAGTCGTCAATTGCACAAATCATTGAAGTGGAATTATTCTTTGTCCAGGAGGTTGTTGGATACAAGTAAAAGACATCTGCTTTGTAAAGAGTCGCAGGCAATGAGAGCCAATGAGCAGCTAGTGAATAATCAACAGATGTTGAAGAAGTGGGAGTATCGTTGCTTTTCTTGCAACCATGGATAATAATTGCACCAAATCCCATGATGATTAAAGGGTAAATTAAGGTGCTGATTTTTGTTTTCATGTTTGTTTTCATGTTTGCTTTCAAGTTGGATTTTTGTTTTGATGATTCAATGAACCGGGAAAAACACTCACCTTATCGGCGGTGTGTGTGCAGATACTCCGTTTTGTCCAAACGCTGTGAGGGTTTTATCCACCTATCAAAGTTAATCATCAAATTTCAGTTAATTGTAGGAGGAATTCTGATTTTTCTGTAAGTGAATGTCCTACGGTATTATAACAGTTCCAGTTAGTTGTTACTGCCACCTCGCTGCCATACCATTTGGCACCTGTGGCATCACCGTTGCCGCTGACTCTGATAGAAGAGCCGTTGTCGTTGCGAAGTTCTGCTTTGCCGTTGCCTGAGGAAAAATATTATGATTTTTTGATGTTTACAATCGATTTATTCCCGTTTTTCTTGTTACCTTCGTGTATTGTTTATCTCTGATATAACACCATGAGTTGGCATGGGGAATAAAAAGTACAAATCAGAAGCTGAAATTCTGCGTCTAAAAGCGGAGGAACTGCTTAAGAATAAACCTTCAAGAGAGAATACTTCACTTATTGTCACCGATACGCTAAAGCTAGTTCATGATCTTGATATTTTTCAAATTGAACTTGAATCCCAATTTGAAGAACTTAGCCATGCACAAGCTCAGTCTGAAGCTGCTGCCAACAAGTACAGCATATTATTCAACTCTGCACCAACGAATTATATTTCGCTATCAAGAGAAGGAACAATTATTGACTTAAATCCGCATGCAGCAAGATTAATTGGCAAAGAACAACAAAAGCTGGTGAAAAGTCAGTTTGGTTTTTTTATTACGGATGATACTAAGCCAATTTACAATCGCTTTCTTGCAACAGTATTTAAAAATCAATCTGAAGAATCATGTGAGGTGGATCTCATTACATACGGGAATGTACTGGTTAATGCGGACCTTAATGGTATCGCAACTGACAATGGAGAGCAATGCCTGGTAACCATTTTTGACATTACAAAAAGAAAAACCATTGAAAAAGCATTGAGTCTTAGTGAGAACCGTTATCGGAAAGCACAGGAGGTTGGTCATGTTGGAAGCTGGGAATACGATATTAAAAACGATACATTCTGGGGGTCTGATGAAAGTAAAAGAATATATGGTTTTAATGTGGAATCTGATCTTTTCTCTGCCGAAGAGGTTATGAAGTGTGTTGTTGAAGGAGACATTGTGAACCAGGCAATGGTTGATCTTATTGGAAAAAATAAGTCGTATAATATTGTATTTGATATCATCCCGTTAAACTCCAGGGAAACAAGAACAATCAACTCAATTGCTGAATTGAATAGAGATATTGCGGGTAATCCAATACGGGTGACAGGGGTTTTAATTGATATCACTGAAAGAAGGCGGGAAGAAATACGAATCGAGGAGAGCGAAGAAAAGTTCCGCACAATAGCAGAACAATCTTTTGATTTCATTTCGTTAACTGATGAGAATGGCATTATCACGTATGCTTCTTCAACTTCCATATCGCTGTTTCTTGTTACACCTGATGAAATGTGTGGCAGGAATTTCATGGAGTTCGTTCATGAACCCTCTATTCCCGGTGCTATTGAAATGTTTCAAAACATCGTTAGGGATAATAAAGGTTTCAAACGCATGGAGGTGATTATGAAACGAAAAGACGGTTCATTGTTTGATGGAGAGATAAATGGATCACCTTATAATACAAGTTTCAACAATGGGACTCTTGTTACTATTCATGACATTTCAGAACGTAAGCATGCTGAAAAAGCATTAATCGAAAGCGAGAGATTTTACCGCAATTTCGTGGAAACATCGCTGGATGGTGTTTATAAAAGCACCCATGACGGTAAATTTGTGGAGGTCAACCCGGCTATGGTCAACATGTTGGGTTATGAGACTAAAGAAGACCTGATGTCAATTGATATAAAAACGCAATTGTATTTTGAACCTACTGACCGTGAAAGTTTAATGCCTCAGGAACTTTTGGAAGAAACAGGTGTTTACCGCATGAAAAAGAAGGATGGCTCTGAGATTTGGGTTGAAGACCATGCCTGGTATGATTTCGATGAAAACGGAGGGATTCTTTATCATGAGGGAATTTTACGGGATGTTACTGTTCGAAAGTATGCTGAAGATGAAATACGTTTACTGAATGAGACCCTTGAATACCGCATTGCAGAACGAACCCGGCAACTTGAAACTATTAATAAGCAACTTGAATTTCACATGGGTGAATTAGAACAGTTTGCATATGTTTCAAATCACGATCTTCAGGAACCAATCAGAGCACTTGTGCAATTCAGTCAGCTTATTAAGGATGACTATGCGGGAAAGCTTGACGAAGACGGTAACAAGTACATCGAATTCATTATGAAGGCAGCTTTGCGGATGAAAGAGTTGGTGAAGGATTTATTTGAATACTCGATATTGGGAAAAGAGAGTAAGACCTCTGCAATTGATTGTAATAATATTGTTTATAATGTTATAGATGATTTGGACGTTCCCATTAAAAAAAGCAATGCGAGAATTACGGTTCAGGAACTGCCAACCATAAATGGGTATGAAACAGAACTGAGACTGCTGTTTCAAAACCTTATTGCAAACGCGATAAAGTACCAAAAGCAGGGCAATATTCCTGAAATAAATATTTCAGCCGAAAGCCGCACCAATGAATGGCTGTTTGAGATTTCTGATAACGGCATTGGGATTGATAAAAACTCTCAGAAAAAGATTTTTATTATTTTTCAACGCTTGCACAACCGCAACGAATATGAAGGAACAGGAATTGGACTGGCACATTGCAAAAAAGTGGTGGAGCTGCACGGTGGCAGAATATGGGTTGAATCAAGGCCGGGCATGGGTAGCAGGTTTAAATTTACAATCTCGAAAAACGCATCACTTCGGACTTAATACCTTGCGGTGATCCTTTGTTTTTCAGGAAGGTAAACAGCACCGGAAGCAACAGGATGATCTTTTTACAGTCTTCAAAGCCCGCCTGGTGAACCTATAGTTTGGGTTTCTGATAATTGGACATAAGCCCGTTGCCCCTCCGTGCTTCATACCTTGCCCTTGTTTCCGCTTCCATGCTCTTGTCGGCAATAAAGATTATTGTCCTGCCCCCGTCGAGGGAAACGGGGTGTTTATCCTTCGTTGAACCTGACAATAATTTTGAGTCGGGAATTTTCAACCGTTGCTGTTCCATCATCATCCGATGCTCTAAGGTGTCTTTTTTCATTTTCGTTGGTTTATTGCCAGGTAAAATATTTACAGTATTCGTACAAGATACGGATAATAATCGGGATTCGGAAAAAATAGTTTGGAATAATGAATTGAAATAATTTCAACTAAGCATTCTATTGCATTTCATACACCAGGTATTGCCAGGCCGACAGCGCAATTTTCTCGTCTGCCTTGAATTCCTTTTGTTGCCCGGTGAATATCTCCGTGTATTTTCCTGCGAAATTATTTCCCTTCAGTGTAACGGTCTGATCAGTTTCCGAAAAATTAAGAATCACGAACAATCTGCGTGCGTCCTTTGTCCGAAGGAAGGCGTAAACCGATTTGTCGTTGCTGGAGGAGACTTTTTTGAACAGTCCGCCGCTGTCGCCGCTTGCGATGAGATTATTCTTCTTTTTCAGCTGCATCAGCGTTGAATAAAATGACTCAAGCGGATAGTTCCCCCATGGGATGGTGTCCTTGTCGAAGAAGCGCAAGCGTTTGTCAAGGGCAGCTTCCTGGCCGGTGTATACGAGCGGGATCCCCGGACAGGTGAAAGTGAGCACGGCAAATGTACGCGCACCTGACCCCAGGCGTTCATATTCGGTGCCATTCCATGAATTCTCGTCATGATTTGACGTAAAACGCATCCGGTATGCATCGGCAGGATATGACCTGCGTTCGGCATCAAACAGGGAATCAAGTTTGTCGGCGGCCAGTTTCTTCTGAGCTATCTTGTTCATCATATGGAACAGTTGCCAGGAATAGGAGGCATCAAACCAGCCCGAATCATGAATTTTAGGGGACTCTTCCTCGGCGAGCATGAAAACGGGTTTCAGCTGCTTCAGTTTGGGAATTGCTTCGTGCCAGAATGAAACCGGCAGCATCCCGGCCACATCGCAGCGGTATCCGTCGATATCAGCTTCCCTGATCCAGTATAGCAGGGCATCGGTCATGTATTCACGCAACCCCGGCTGCGAATAATCCAGGGCTGCCACATCTGTCCAGTCGGCCACCGGCGGGACGATTTTGCCGGCTGCATCTTTCCTGTACCACTCCGGGTGCTTTTCAATCAGTTTATTGTCCCAGGATGTGTGGTTGGCCACCCAGTCGATGATCACCTTCATTCCGAGTTCATGCGCTTTTTTCACCAGGTCGATGAAATCCTGCTTGTTTCCGTATTCCGGGTTAACGGCCAGGTAATCACTCACCGAATAATAACTCCCAAGGCTGCCCTTCCGGTTTTTTTGCCCAAGCGGGTTGATCGGCATCAGCCAGAGGATGTCGACACCCATTTTTTGCAACCGCGGAAGTTCCTGTTCAAATGCCTTGAACGTTCCCGGTTGGGTGTATTGCCTGATGTTCACCTCGTAAATGGTGGCATTCCGGCTCCAGGGAACATGAAGAGCAGGTGAGGCACTCCCGGTCGTTGCGGACCGGTTGCAGCCGCAAAGTGCCAAAAGGATGCATGACATGATTACTGACAGGTTTTTCATGAGATTAATATTTTTGTTACGCTAATTTGATAAAAGTTCAAAGGTGTTTCCCCTGAGGGTGATACTCACTTTTCCTTTTTCTGCGGTAAATTTATTCCCGAACTGTGCCAGGAATGTGCTTTCCAGGAAACGTGCAGGCAGATCAAATTCTACATTCCGGGAGGATTTATCCTTGTTGAAAATCACAATCACTGCTTTGTCGAAATAGGATCGTATGTAAACATATACTTTTTCGTTGACTTTCAGCGTGGTGAAGTCACCATATACCAGTGGAAGGCTTGAGTTTCTGAGTTTGGCCAGTCTGGAGGTAATACCCTTGAGATTTTGTTCCTGTTTGTTCAGGCTGTCGAATTTCATCATGCGGCGGTTGTCGGGGTCACCGGCTCCTGCCATGCCAAACTCGTCTCCGTAATATATGACGGGGATTCCCGGGATAGTCATGTTAAATGCCTGCAGTGCTGCGAGTTTCTGGTACCCGATCGTATCTTTCACCCGGATGTCGCGTTTCCAGCCCGCTTCGCGGTCGTCTTCGTTAAAACTGAGCGCTCCGCCGGCATACGAAATAAAACGCGACATATCCTGGTTGCCCGTGATGTTGCCCATGAGGTTATGCTCCCCGAAATAGCTGAAACACTGGTGCAGCGAATAATTCAGGTCGCGGAAGGAGGCATTGTCCATGGCAAAGGCTGCCTTGGCGTCCCAGTAGAGGTTGAATTCAAACTGGGCGTCCAGCATTCCCGGGTTGATATAGCTGGCGATCAACTCGCGGCTGCCGAATGTTTCTCCGATCTGGTAGACATCCCTTTTCTCGGGTATGGCAACTTCCTGGTTGAGTTTTTGGGTCAGCATCCTCCAGTAATTCTCGGGAACGTGCTTGGCTGCATCGTGCCGGAAACCGTCGAGTTTGTATTCTTTGATCCAGAATACCGCAGAGTCGGAAACCATCGTGGCCACCTCCGGTTTGGTGAGGTCAAAAGTGGGAAGGAAGACATCGAACCAGGTGGTGAGCCTTTGCTCATCCCATAGCCTGAGGTTTTTTCTTTTCCCGGGAAGGTCGATCTGTGTAATCCAGTCGGGATGAGCTTTAAGCACGGGGTATTCCTGGTGCACATGGTGCGATACAAAATCAAGGATGACGTTGATGTTGTTGCTGTGGGCATCGCTCACAAGTTTGTGCAATTCATCCGGGGTGCCAAAGCGGGTGTCAACGGTTGTAAGCGTAACGGGCCAGTAACCGTGATATCCTGAAAATTTCCGGTGGGGAGCAGGATATTCCGTATAGCCGGTGAGCGGATTCTGCGTGATGGGCGATATCCATAATGTGTTGACTCCCAGGTTCGAAAAATAGCCATCCTCAATTTCCCTGGTAATTCCGGCAAGGTCACCTCCCATATAGTTCACCTTCGGATCAATTTCCTTGTCTTTAACCGGCGCATCATTTTCTGGTTTGCCGTTTTTAAAGCGGTCTACCATCAGGAAATACATCACCATTGCTTCCCTGTCGGACCTGGTCAGTTTTTTTGAATCCGTCAGAACTTTGCCATCCTGCAGCGGGACAAGTATTTCGTTTGATATGCCTTCGCTGTTATAAGCCCAGGCACGGATAAAACTGCGGTCGAATTCCCCTGCTTTGCGCGGCACTTCAATCGTAATACCGGCACTGTCCTTTTTCCAGAATTTGCTGCCGAGCAGGTGGTTTTGCCACAGCACGAAGATGGAATCGGCTTTGTTTTTCATGCCGATCACGATTTTGCGTCCGTCGGCAGAAACGGTATAGAGCGCGGGCAACCCGGTGGAATTGAGATTTCCGAGCGTAAGCAGGGAGTTGTACCCGCCGTTGTTATTGCTTACCGAATCGCGGTTGTTGGGATCCGACTTCTCTTTTCCGTCTATGATCAGTTTATACTGGTATCTTCCGGGGAAAAGCTGGAAGTCGATGTTCCATTTGCCCTCTTTTTCGAAAAGGTATCCTGCTGCAGGATTCCATTCATTCATCTGTCCCTTGATCTGGACGCGTTTATACTTTTTATTCTTCGGATCAAACGTAAACCTGAAGCGCATCTTCGTCGATTTTTCGAGCATCAGCGAATACGCGAACCCCTTGGACCAGATGGTCAGGACTGAGAGTTTGGGGAAATCCCGGGTGGTTGGTTTGATCACCATTCGTGCGGAATCGGCTGAGATCGTCGCCTGGAGCAATTTATCGGTTTCCATGGAGTCGATCCATGTCGGTTTTACCAAATAATCAGCCAGCCGGATTTCGGTTGAGTCGGAATTGATGAGGATTGGCGCCGAAAGCTTAAGCATCTGCGTTTCTTTCGCTAAAGGAAAATCGTTACTTGAAGTGCAGCTCCACATTGACAGGAGCAGGCTTGCGGCGATGACAGGTAAAAAGTTAAATTTCATGATTTTGTTGGATTTTGTTATACGATGTGCTGGTAAAATAAAATAAATAATTGAAAATCATTTTTATAACGCCTGGATGATGATGCTGTTCATCACCATTCCATTTTCTTTAAGTGTTAAAATATATTCTCCGGCCGGCTTGGTATGAAAATACTCCAGGGAGTTTTCTGTTTTTAAAACGGATCCGCTATAAATGGTATCCACAAATCGGCCGGACAGATCAAAAAGTGTTAATTCCATTTTTGCACCGGGAGCCCCAGAGAATCGAATCATTGTGTGTTCGCGGAAAGGATTGGGCCTGTTTTGATCGAGTTTCAGCCTGCCATTCCCGGGCAGGTCGTTCAACCCGCTCGACCATGGAAAAAACTGCATCAACGGCAGCCGCAGGTGTCCCATCCAGTTGCCCCAGCTGTGACCTTCGTGCCATTCGTGAAACTGAAAGGCATAGCCTTTTCCCAGGAGAATATCCCGCAACCCGTAAACCATCGGGATAAGGATGGGAATGTCGTATGTGCCGATATCAAGGTACAATTCCAGGTTAAGCTTTGGCCCCCCTGAAAAGGCGGAACTGATGGAGCTGATCACATCGCTTGACTGGGCGGCAATCTTGCCGAATTGCCCGGGGTGCTTCATGCCGATGTAGAGCGAGATGTTCCCGCCGTCGGAGGCACCGGCCATGGCTCTTCGTGCAGGGTCCTTGCTCGTTTTGTATTTTGAGTCGATAACCGGCATCAGTTCGGTTGTAATAAACGCGGTAAAGTTATCGATCTTGCTACCGGCATATTCAGCGCTGCGGTCAATCGCGGGTACAAAAACGGCAATTACCGGGGACACCAGGTGCTGCGAGATCAGGTAATCGAGAATATTGCAGGCTTTTCCGAGGTTGATGTAATCAAGTCCGTCGTGAAACAAAATCACCGGGTATGCTTCACTGCCGGCAGGATAACCCGGGGGAAGGTAAACGCGCACCTGGCGGGTATTCCCGAGGATGTTGCTGTGAATGGTGGTATCGGTTATGATTCCATGTGGAATAGAACCGTAAAACGCGATGTCGGGAGGATAGGCAAACCCGGGCATGCGCAACTCGGAATTGGGGCCGAATCCGCCGGTGCATGTGTGCGGGTTTTTGGGATCCAGGATACAGTTGGAACCGTTGATGACAAACTTGTAGTCAAGCCTGGCATCGGTTTCGTAACTGGTAGTATAGTACCAGAACGTTGTTCCGGCGATGTTTGCAAATATCGCATTGGGGTTCCACCCGGTGGCATCCCCGACCATGGATACCGATTGCGATGCGGAATTGTAGGCAAAATGCACGATCGTATCGGATTCGATCATCGGAATTGGCTGGCCAGAGTTCATGAAACTGTCTGCAACCGCCTGGCGCTGGGTTAACGGCAGCGAATTCAGGCGTGCAATCATTTGGGCAAATGTCTGACCCGTCGCCTGGAGATCAAATGCGGCAAGCAGAAACAGAAATAAGACAAATTTTATGATTTGTTTCAAATAGGTCATGCCTTGTTTTTTTCGGAGACGAATAGCCAGAGACCGGCAGAAACGGCCAGCGAAGCACCGCTGATGATGAAGATGATCCCCTTGTCTGCTGCGTTTTTTATGACGGTTCCAACCAGTGAACTTGCCACAAGCTGCGGCAAAACGACCGACAGGTTGAATATCCCCATGAAAAAGCCCATGCGGCTCTTGTCCACTTTTTCGGACATGATGGCGAACGGCAGGCTCACCACCGCGGCCCAGCCCAGCGTGAGGATGCACATCATGGTATAAAGCATGATGGCGCTCGAGGCAAAGAGTACGATGCCGAAATAGCCGAGGGCCATGACGGCCACCATGGAGGCATGGGTCCTGACCCGGCCTAGTTTTTTGCTCATCGGTTCAAGCAGGAATGCCGGCCAGATTGCACCCACGGCATTGAGGATGAAAAACGACCACCCGATCATCTGGCCGAGCCTGGCGTTGCGGTCGGCCACCGACATATCGGGCATCGCGGGGAGTTTTTGCTCCAGGAATGCGAACATGTAGACGAACATGGTTTGGATGCCCAGCCAGGAAAAAGAATGTGCAAGGTAGATACGGTAAAGCTGGTTGTATTGAGCCAGGTTGTCTTTTACTCCGTGATAGAAATTTTTTCCAAGGGAGCTGATTGCAAGCCCGGAACTGAAATTGAGCCTGAACCAGTTAATAAGCATGGTCCATGATGATCCGGTTACTGGTTTTTTTACTTTCGGCGACTCTTCCTGGAGATATCGCGGTTCCTCAATGAATAAAAGCGGCCCGATCGAGAATACGAGAACGATGACCACCCCGGCATAGATGAGGAAATAGTTCCCGATGAGGGCTCCCATGAGGTACGCGCCGCTTCCGAACAGGTTCGATATGGATTGCATCCAGGTGTATCCTTTCGTGCGAGGCTGCCCGTCGGGGGTTACATCGGCAATGATGGAGCGGGTGGGGTTGAAGCTGATGTTGATGGAAAGGTCGAGGGTGAGGGCCACGGTTACGGCCACGGCCATGATGCTGGCTATGCCGAAAAAGTTGCTGATCCTGTCGATGTTGGGCAGGGCGAAGATCATCAGTGCTGCGAGTATTCCGCCGATGATGATGAACGGTTTCCTGCGGCCGCCCCAGAACCATGCCTTGTCGCTGATCAATCCCACGATGGGTTGACCCAGTATCCCGGCAATGGGGCCCGCTGCCCAGACGATCCCGATCTGGTCGATCTCGAGATTGTATTTGGTGCGCAGGATCCAGCTCAGGACTGCAATCTGGATCGAGAGGGCAAATCCCATGGCCGTGCTCGGAAGCCCGAGGATGATGTAAAAAAGGTTGCTAAGGCGCTTTTGGATGGCTAACATATGTTTCTTTTTTAGGATTTAAGTTTTACCCCACCCTGAATCCCTCCCCAGCAAGGGAGGGACTTACCACCTCCTCCCTGTTTGGGGAGGGGGCTGGGGGAGGGGTATTATTATTTTAGTTCCACGATCAGCACAGATTTTCCGGGAATGGTCAGCTTTGACAAATCATTCAGAGAATTCCCCGAAATGATTTCGCTGCCGGACCTGAATTTTTTCAAAAACTCATTGTAGCGCCCGGTTTCAATAGTTTTAGTTTCTTCGTTGTTGTTCATTACGACCATGACTGTATTTTTGTCGTTGTACCTGAAATATACATATATTCCCTCCGCCGGAATGAAGTGCCTGTATTTACCGGTGTGGATCACTTCGGCCGAATTCCGCCAGCGGATCAGTTTACGGAGGTAGTCGTACATGTCGGCCTGGGCGCCGTTTCTGCCCTGCCCGGTAAAAGCTTTGTTCTGGTCGCCTGCCCATCCCCCGGGAAAATCTTTCCGCTTGTTGCCATCACCTTTGTTGCTGCCTGTCGTCATCAGAATTTCAGTGCCATAGTAGATTTCCGGGATTCCTCTTGTGGTAAGGACATAGGCCATGGCCATCTTCAGTTTCCTGACATCATCTTTTTGCGAGTCAAGGTAACGGTTTACATCGTGATTATCAGCAAAGACCACAATGTTGTCCGGGTTCGGATATGAAAAATCCTGTGCCAGTATCTCATACAGCCTGGTTATCCCGGTATTCCAGCCTTCCGGCTCGCTGAAGGCTTTGGTGAGCGCATCGTACAGCGGGAAGTCAAAAACACTCGGCAGCCGGGAGTCGTATCCGTCTTTGTTTTTCGAACCCTGCTGCCAGTAGGCAACGGAGGCCGGGTAGTTTAGCCAGCATTCGCCTACAACGTTGAAATCCGGATATTCTTCCTGCAGCCTTTTGCCCCACTCGGCCATCATCTCCTTGAACGGGTATGGCTGCGTATCCTGGCGGATGCCGTCCAGTCCGGCATATTCGATCCACCAGATACTCGCCTGGATGAGGTAGTTTTTAACAAACGGATTCGCCTGGTTCAGGTCAGGCATGGTGATGTCGAACCATCCCCTGACAAACAGGTTGCTGTCGGCCTTTGATGCGTAAGGGTCGGTGAAAGTCCCTGCCCGGTAGTTGGTGCGTGTAAATTCGGGCCATTGGTTAACCCAGTCTTTTGACGGAAGATCTTTCATCCACCAGTGGTTGCTGCCGCAATGGTTGAAGATCATGTCCTTGATGAGTTTCATGCCCCGCTGATGCAGCGCCTCGCCCAGTTTTACATAATCTTCATTGGTGCCGAACCTGGGGTCGATGCGGTAATAATCGGTTGTGGCATATCCATGGTAGGAGTATTTAGCCATGTTGTTTTCCAGCAAGGGATTGATCCACAGGGCTGTCACACCCAGATCGCTGAAGTAATCGAGGTGATCCGTAATCCCTTTGATATCGCCGCCGTGGCGGCCGTCCTGGTTTTTGCGGTTGACAGGCTCTGTCATACCTGCGACATTGTCGTTGGAAGTATCGCCGTTTGCAAACCGGTCGGGCATCAGCAGGTAGATGACATCATGGGAATTGAACCCCTTGCGCCCGGCGGAGTCTTTTTTTCGTGCCTTGAGTTCATAAATGTACTTTCCGACAATTTTGCCCTTCACTTTAAAGTTGATTAAGGCAATCCCGGGGCGGGTGTTGCTGTTTATTGACAGGTCGAGAAACAGGTAGTTCGGATTTTCAACTTTATTGATTTTTTGAAGCAGCAGCCCGGGATAGTCAACGGTGACGGATGCCGAGGCAATATTCTTCCCATGAACCAGCAACTGCAGGTTTATGTTTTTAAACCCGGTCCACCAGAAGGGAGGCTCAATCCTGTCCAGCGAAACTTCCTGGGAGAAAATGGTGAATGGGAATGTAAGAAAAACTACAAGGAGCAATCGATTTACCAGTAACAGGCTAAAGTGATTTTTTGTTTGCATTATGAAAAATTTACCGCAGAGAACGCAGAGTAAGCCACTGAGGTCCGCAGAGTTAGTAGTTGTTTACAACTCGTTTCTATAAATTCTTAGCTTTTGACTTTGCCGCCCTGCCATACAGCAACGTAAGATGAGCCAGTTTTGCTGCAAGTTCGGGCGTGAAAACATCGGGCTTTGCCCGCCATTGCCAGTTATCCTGCGTTGTACCCGGCAGGTTCATGCGGCAGGAATTGCCGAGGCCGAGCAAATCCTGCATCGGAACGATGGCTGTGTAAGCCACCGAAGCCCAGGCAAGACGCACAAAAGCCCAGTGAATGTCATGATCACCCGTATTCAGGTATTCAAGCACATGCTTGCGGTCGTCGGGGGAAGCGGCATTGAACCAGCCGGTTACCGTGTCATTGTCGTGAGTTCCGGTATAAACGATGCAATTCCTGGTGTAATTATGCGGAATGTAGTCGTTGGCTTCCGATGAATCAAAGGCAAACTGAAGGATCTTCATGCCCGGGAGGCCAAAGCCGTCGCGCAGTTCTTCCACATCGGGGGTTATTACGCCAAGGTCTTCGGCAATGATGGGCAGGTCGCCGAATTCGGCTTTCAGGGCGTCAAAAAAATCTTTCCCGGGGCACGGAATCCATTCGCCATGGATGGCGGTTTTTTCTGCATAAGGCACGGCCCAGTAAGCTGCAAATCCGCGAAAATGGTCAATGCGGATGATATCATACAAGTGCAGGCTTGTCCGGATGCGGTCGATCCACCACCGGTACCCGGTTTCTTTCAGAATATCCCACCGGAACAACGGGTTTCCCCATAATTGCCCGGTTTCGCTGAAATAATCAGGCGGCACTCCTCCAACCCGGATTGGGTCGAGGTTATCGGTAAATTCAAAAATTTCGGGGTTCGCCCATGCATCGGCACTGTCGAGTGCGACATACAGTGGAATATCCCCGATGATCCTGACTTTGTGGGTATGGGCATATTCCTTCACCGCATTCCATTGCCTGAAGAAAAGGAATTGCATGAATTTATGGAAATCGATTTCCTCATGAACAGTGGTCTGTATGGCTTTGAGCGCTTCCGGCTCCCTCGTTTTCAATGGTTTTTCCCAAAGGTACCACGGCTTCTGGTCCCTGTTCGCCTTGATGGCCCTGAAAAGCGCGTAATCATTGATCCACTTTGACTGGTCTTTTAAAAAATTGCGGTAGGCCATTTTTTCCATGTTATCTGCATACGTGGAAAAGGAATGGTAGGCCTTTTTTAAGAGGGGAAGCCTGGTTTGCTGCACAGCTTCGAAATCAACGCGTTCGCTTGAAAAATGAGGATAATCCGCGAGATCATCGGCATGGAGCAACCGCGATTTTACAAGCAGGTCCAGGTCTATGAGGTTGGGGTTCCCTGCATGCGCGGAAAAACACTGGTATGGGGAGTCTGCGTAACCGGTAGGGCCCAGCGGAAGAATTTGCCAGTATTGCTGCCTGGCTTTTGCCAGGAAATCAATAAATTCAAAAGCAGCTTTGCCGAGTGTCCCGATCCCGTATTTGCCGGGAAGTGATGTAGGGTGCAGCAATATTCCGCTCGATCTTTCTTTCAACATTATATGTGGTTATTGGTTAGAAAATGCATGTGGTTTGTTATTTCTTACTGATACATCCTGTCATGCTTTTTGTTTCTCTTTAATAAATAATGCGCTGATTGCTCCCAGGAACATGCTCCCCCCTGCCATGACAAGGCACAGGATGGGGTTATCGGCAAAGAAATATTTCAGGATCAACCCGCTGAAGATCCCGCTGACAATTTGCGGAATGGTGATGGACATGTTGAAAAGTCCCATGTAGACTCCCATCCTGTTTGGCGGAATCGAACTGGCCAGCATGGCGTATGGCATTGCCAGGATGCTGCCCCATGCAATTCCGATCCCGATCATGGGAATGATGAGCAGATGAGGATTGGTGAAAACCAGGAACGACAGCAGCGAAATTCCCCCGATACCCAGCGCCATGGCATGGGTCACCTTTTTAGAAAGGCGCCTGGCCACAACGGGGAGCAGCAGTGCAATAACAGCAGACACCCCGTTGTAAACCCCGAACAGTATGCCCACCCAGTCGCCTGCTTCCTGGAATGTGACGGAATTGGGATCGGAAGTGCCGTAAAATTTCAGGGCCACAGCGGGGGTCGTGTAGACCCACATGGAGAATAAGGCAAACCAGGAAAAAAACTGCACCAGCAGCAATTTGACCATGATGGGCGGAATGAAGAACTTTGCAGATTTCCGGTCCGTTTCTTCGTGTTCGGCCAACTCTTCAGGCGGATACTCACTTGTGGTAAAAACCGTCCATACAATTGTCGACAGGAGGACAAACGCTCCAAAATAAAATGAATACGTGACATTGTCAGGGATAAGGCCTTCGGCACCGGCTGTTTTTGAGATTCCCATCCAGTTCCCAAGTATATATGGAAGCCATGAGCCGATAACCGCACCGATGCCGATAAGCAGCGTTTGAACCGAAAATCCGAGTGTGTGCTGACTTTCAGGCAGTTTGTCGGCAACCAGCGCCCTGAATGGTTCCATGGATATGTTGATGGAAGCATCCATGATCATCAGCAGCCCTCCGCCGATGAACATCGGGGCGATGAACGATGCCAGGTGAGGTGCATTGGGCATCAGGATCAATGCAAGACTTGTCAAAAATGCACCGGCCAGGAAATACGGCCGCCGGCGGCCAAGCCGGTTCCAGGTCCTGTCGCTCATGTAGCCGACGATGGGCTGGATGATCATCCCGGTGATGGGAGCAACCAGCCAGAACCAGCTCAGCTGGTGAACATCGGCGCCGAAGGTTAATAAAATGCGGGAGGCATTCCCGTTCTGCAAGGCAAAGCCAAATTGTATTCCCAGGAATCCAAAACTCATGTTCCAAACCTGCCAGAAGCGCAAATTTGGTTTTCCTTTCGCAATGCGTTGTTTTTTTATATCTTCCATGGTTCAAAAATAAGAACTTTCTATTACTTTTATGGCCAAATTCAGCATATGATCCGAAATCTTTTATTGATAAGCAATTCAACCAATGCCGGGGAGGAATATCTTGCCTGGCCCAGGACACACATCAAGGATTTTCTGTCGGGTTTCGGTGTTCGGAAAGTGTTGTTCATCCCGTATGCAGGGGTAAACCTGACTTCCTCTGGCATTGAAAAATCATTTGACCTTTACGAAGATCGTGTGAAGAAAATATTCAGGGAGATGGGATTTGTGCTGCATTCTATACATCGTGAGCCAAACCCTGTTGTTGCTGTGAATGAAGCCGAATCGATCGTGATCGGCGGCGGGAACACTTTTCACCTGGCGCTGATGATGCAGGAACTTGGTCTCATGGATGCCATCCGCAGGAAAGTGTCAAGGGGAATCCCGTTTGTAGGCTGGAGTGCAGGTGCCAACGTGGCCTGCCCAACCATGAAAACGACCAATGACATGCCCATTTGCGAGCCTCCCTCCTTTAACTGCCTTAAATTTGTCCCTTTTCAGATCAACCCGCATTACCTGGATGTCAATCCCGAAGGACATGCCGGCGAAACCAGGGAACAGCGAATCCTGGAATTTTTAACGGTAAACCGTGAAATTACTGTGGTCGGATTGCGTGAAGGCTGCCTTTTAAAAGTAAACGGAGACTCAATGAGCCTTGTCGGCGACCGTAAATTGCGCGTGTTCCGCTTTGGGATGGAGGCTCAGGAGTTTCAGGCAGATGAGAACCTGGATTTTTTACTCGCTTGAAAAATTAATGATAACGTTCATCTTCTCCGGGAGTGCCTTCGTATTGCAAACCTGGTGTGAGTCTAATCCCTGATCACCCTTGCAACGCCGGTTTCCATGGACCTGGTAACAGCCCTGAGAAAATAGATACCCCTCGGTAAATTTCCGACAGCAAGCCTGACGGTTTTTGAGTTGATCCCTTCTTTAACCAGGACCGGCTGATCCAGTAAATTCACCAGTTCGATCCGGTCAATCTCTTTTTTTGATTCGATGGTGATGTAATCGCTTGCCGGATTCGGGTAAACCCTGGCGATCAATCCTGAATGGTCATCCATGCCTACGTCCCAGGCAGATATGCTGTTTGAGGAAACAACGCGGACTGGTTTCCCAATGGCCGAATCACCTTTGGCAGCATGTGGCGTGACTTCGAAAACGAGCCATTTGCCAATGTCCAGCGTATCGACGGTATAGGTGATTTTCACTGCTGAATCGATCGGTGTAGCGCCTGTGCCCAGTGCATTGGAGCTTCTCAGCCACCGGTATGCGGATAGGCCTTCCGGGATATAATTGACATTCTCATAAGAGTACATGCCGCTTAAAAATTTTTTGTAGATCAGGAGTCCCTGGATATCCACATTATACACCCATGGCGGGGTTGGGATGGCCGGATCGAGGTTGTTGTAATGGCAGGTGAAGATATTCGGATTCTGATTGATCGTATCGTGGAAGGCGTAACTCCTGTTTGCCTTTCCTTCCAGTTCGGCGGTTGACCACTCCCCGTTGATCCGGAATTTGAATGTCAGCGGCCCCTGCCGGATCCATGCGGTGTCCATGTATTTGTCGAGCGAATAGATGGTGTCGCCATCGGTATCGAACATGACGTCGTTTCCGCCTGCGTTGTTGAAATTTCCGGCAACGTCCAGGTAGTCCGTGCTGACCTCGAAGTGATTCGCCTTTACATAATAGCCCATGTCGCACAGGAACGTCATCAGCCGCTTTGCGGGATTGTAGTTGTAATAGTCGCTCGATACTTCCAGCAGGGTGTCAGGGATGCGGATCATCCTGTCCGGCTGATTGAACAGTTCCTGCTGGCCTTTGGTGCTGTCTCCGAGGTTGATTCGGTATTTGTACTGCTGAATGGTACCCGGGTCGAGATTGTAATCATATGAATAGTTCAGGGAGGTGCCAACCCGGCCCATTTTCGGAGACCCTTGCATGTTGTTCATCGTGCCCATGATGCGGACTGAATCCGTAAGCGGGTTGAACCAGCCGAATTGAACAGGATACTGCATGTTGACAACAAAGGTTGTTGTATTTATAGCTTCGTCATTCCACCAGTTCGAAAGATTTACCATGCCCGGCTGTGGTTTGAAAGACCGGCTGACGGTTTCATTCAACGATGTATTAATCCTGAATTTGTAATTATATGTAACACTCGAATCAAGCAGGTCGGAAAGTGTGGTGGTATAGGTGTATCCAGGTCCTGCGACAAGTTTCACCGGTTGAAAATTGTCCATGATGAGGGATACATAATCGGAATCCGGAGTGAAAATGTGCTGGTTTACAGCCTTTGTCATGTTGAGGCGGAAAGAAACCGACCAGGTCGTGTCGGAATCAGTTGCGGCCGCTTCCACGGATAAAATACACAAACTCATTATTGTCATCGTCATGCTCATCATGACCTTCCGGGTAATGGCAGAAAGGATGTTGGAATTCATAGGATCGTAAAATTTAACTCAGGATTGCCGGCAAAGATACGAAAATAACGGAGGCTAGCTCACCTGCTCAAAGACAAGGGCGGTGCGGTTCGTGTTGTAGATTTTCAGGTGGTGCGTGTCGTCCGTTTCCCGGTAAATTGTCGTGTACACCAGTTTGTCATTCACCCGGTTATGACCGCCGAATTCCGGACGGTCGGTATTGAGGATGATGCGGTAATTTCCTGGTTCGGGAACGGCAAAGTCATAATCAGCGATTGATTTGCTCACATGAAAGTTGAACACGAAAATGAGCCCCTGACGGTTAAAAATGATTGTCTGGTTTTCCCCGTCCATATTCATCTGGTTACCGAATCCGGCGCTGAAAAGCTGGTGCTTTTTTACCGTTGCAATCATTTCACGGTCGAAAGCGGCGAGGTAATTGTATTTAAGATCGGGGTTCTGCAGCAGCGACCATTGACGTCGCGCATACTGAAAACTCCAGTTATTGCCTTCGCGCGGGAAGTCAACCCAATCGGGGTGGCCGAATTCGTTACCGATGAAGTTCAGGTAAGCCTGTCCGCCCAGGCCGATGGTGATCAGCCTGATCATTTTATGAAGGGCGATGCCGCGGTCAATGACGTGGCTCTCATCCTTCCGGCTCATCTTGAAATATATTTCGCTCTGCATCAGCCTGAACGCAATGGTCTGGTCGCCTACCAACGCCTGGTCGTGCGATTCGCAGTATGCCACTGTCTTCACATCGGGCAACCGGTCGGTCATGACCGACCACAATTCGTGGATGTCCCACTCCTCGTCCTTCTTTTCCTTTAATACTTTGATCCAGTAGTCGGGAATGGCCATGGCAAGCCGGTAGTCGAAACCGATGCCGCCGTCACGCACAGGCCGGCACAGGCCGGGCATCCCGCTTACGTCTTCGGCAATGGTAATGGCATCCGGCTTCACCTTGTGCACCAGTGTATTGGCAAGCTGAAGGTATGTGAGCGCATCCCACTCCACTCCCTCCTTGAAAAAAGCATCACGGTCCCAGCTTTCGCGGTAGCCATGGTGGAAATACATCATGGATGTGACACCGTCGAACCTGAAGCCGTCGAAATGAAATTCCTTCAGCCAGTATTTTACATTGGAGAGCAGGAACTGCAATACTTCCCGTTTCCCATAGTTAAAGCATTTCGAATCCCAGTGCGGATGATTTCCCCGCTCGCCGGGATGAAAATACTGATCGTCGGAACCGTCGAATTGATTCAATCCTTCGAGTGTGTTTTTCGCGGAATGGGAATGAACAATATCCATCAGGACTGCGATACCTTGTTCGTGGGCTTTCTTTATGAGGTATTTCAATTCCTCAGGAGTTCCGAACCGTGAGGAAACAGCGAAAAAATTTGTCACATGGTAGCCGAATGAACCATAATAAGGATGTTCAGCCACGGCCATCAACTGGATGGTGTTGTACCCCGAGTTTTTAATATATGGAATAAGGTAATCGGCAAATTCAGCGAATGTGCCAACCGATTCCTGCTCCTGGGCCATGCCAACGTGGCATTCATAAATAAGCAATTCATTCAGTTCCCGGATGCTGAAATGGTCGTCCGACCAATCGAATGCTTTTGCGGGAGCCCAGTGCTGGCCCGAAAATCCAAGGGTTGCAGGATCCTGCACCACGCGCCTGATATAGGCCGGAATTTTTTCCTGCCAGCCGGCATCTGAATGGACCATCACCTTGACCCGGCTCTGGTGGGTGAACCTCTCCCTGTATTGCTCGTCGGGCAGGAAAATCTCCCACTGTCCGTATTTGTTGGGTGTAAGCCGGTGCGAATATCGCTGCCAGTTGTTGAAATCACCGAAAAGGTAAAGATCCTGCGCTTTTGGAGCCCATTCACGGTAAAACCAGCCTTTGAGTTTCCGGTCGTAATGAAAACCGTAATACTGGTAAGCATTTGCAAATTCGCTCAGGCTGTTCCAGTTTTCACCGATCTCCTGCAATGTATGCTGGTATCGTTCGAAACGTGCGGTAATATCGTCGGCAACGGGCTCCAGCCAGGGATCATTCCTGACAAGGGCAAGTTGTCTGAACTTCTTTTCTTTCATGGATATTCGTGATATTCTAACTTGTTAAACGAGCAGTGCAACCGCGACAATGAGGATGATGACCAGCGGCACCACAACGAGCACTGTTTTCCTGTCACGGGCGATATTGGCATTCATGGCGTCAATTTGCCGCAGGCATTCTTCATCTCCTGGCTTGTACTGCAGCGCAGCTTTGAATTCTTCGCGGGCGGAGCGGAACAGGTCTATCCTGATGAAATTTGCACCCCGTTCCGTATGTTCCCTGAATTTGAGTTCTTCGTGAGTCAGATGTTCGCTGTGTTCTGAATGATGTGCCATGTTTTTATTTTTTACCAAAAATACAGAATTTATCAATAAAAAATACCCGCCTGATGTCAGCGGGTATTTCATCTCTTTATTCCGGGGCAGCGATTATTTGAATTTGTATGAGAGGCCGATGCCAAGCAATTCCTTGAACTGGGTCATTGGCCTGGCTCTTTCGGTCGGGTCGGGCCTGATCATGATGTCATCGTCATAAATCAGCTGGGTTTGAATGGAAGCTGCCAGCCACTTATTGACCTTCAAACTCAGCAGTAAACTCCAGTTGACATCGATGTTCCCGAACTGATGTAAATAATCTGTAAAAAGTTCCACGGTGGAGGAGAGGTTTATGTTTTTAGCCAGGTCTGCATTCAGGTCTGCCCTGAGATACGGACCAAATTCGCCCCGCAGTGTTTTCCCGTGATGAAATCCGCTAGAATTCGTATAACTCCGTTCAACGCCGAATGCACCGGAATCGGCCAGGCGCTGGTCGGTGACAAAAGTGAAACGGCCCGAAACCGGAGAAACGTAAACATTGAACCATTTCACGGGAGCATAGGTGATGCCAATACCTGCAACCAGGTAACCCGGTGCCATGAAATTGGAGATGACCGTGCTGTCGTCGGGATAGTTGTACCCGGCGGTGAACTGCGTCCGGAAGTTTGCCAGTAAGGTAAGGTACCATTTTTTATTTTTATGCAGTTCATAACCATACGCCGTGGTCAGCTCAATTTTGTCGTTTGTCTTGTTGAATTTTGCATCATTGCCTTTGCCCAGGATGTTGAATCCGTATCCAAGGTCCACGTTATTGGCCCACACGTGCTTCCCGTTTTTGTAATTGGCCTTGAAATTTAACCAGCCAACAAGCCCCAGCGAATTTTGTCCGCCTGAAGCCCAGTTCGAGAAGGCAGCCTGTGAAAACTGGAGGGAGCCGTTACCATGGATCAGCCAGTGTTTTCGGGATGTATCTGCCGGCACGTCGGATAACATGTCGGATTTAACTTTTGCGGTTTTCTGAATTTCCTGGGCAAAAAGGCCTCCGGACAATAAAATGATAATCGTTATAATAGCATACTGTCTCATCACTACTGATTTACAAACTGGTAAACACTTATTTTGAATTTTGATATTTGAATTTTGAATTACTTCTTCAAAAGGTCCCTGATCTCCTCCAGCAGTTCCTGGTCTTTTGTAAGCGCAGGGGGAGGAGCGGGGGTTTCTTCGGTTGTCTTTTTGCTGATTTTCATGACAGCCTTTACCATCATGAAGATGGCAAAGGCAACGATGGTGAAATCCACCAGCGTTTGGATAAAGTTGCCGTATTTTAAGGTCACTGCCTCCCTGGCGATCTTTCCGGTGGCCGGGTCAGTCACAGCCTCACGGATTGTAAAAGCCAGACTTTTAAAATCCATCCCGCCCACCAGCACGCCTATCGGAGGCATGATGATATCATTGACAAGGGAGCCTACAACTTTCCCGAAGGCAGCCCCGATGATTACACCGACGGCGAGGTCAATCACATTGCCGCGCATCGCAAATTCCTTAAATTCTGTAAGGATTTTCATAGGTTATATTATTTTGAGCGGGCAAAAATAATTTAAATTTGGAACAAATCAAAATAGCGTGAAATAAATTTGCAGGAAAAACAGGCAGGGCTCACAGGAGGACAGGAGGAGTATTTTTACTATTTATGTCACATTTGCCGGACCTTGCCACCCTAACAAAGATTAATTTTGTTAATTTTGTAGAAATTATCCTCTAAACAAAACTCCAATGGCACGAAAGTTATTTTTTACTGTACTGTTCTCGCTTGTGATGGTTGTACTGCATGCACAAAATATGCCGATACATCCCACGGATATATCCACCGGTATTTATTACGGACTGAGCAAACCATTGCGCGACCTTCCGGCTATGTCGGCAGAGGAGTTTCATCAGTTGGAACTGAAAGGGCTCAAGCGCACGTTGAACAAGGACCTGAAAAACCGTATTTTTCCTTTTTCTTCAACGGCATTGCCCAAAGGAGCAGATCCTGCGTGGCAGGATTTCATGGGAAGCACCATGGGAAACCGGGCCCCGATCCAGAATTTTGATGGTCAGACCTCCCCTTATTATCCTCCCGATTGCAACGGTACGGTTGGCCCGGCCCATTTCATGCAAACGATCAATACGGTTTATGCCATTTATGATAAATCAGGTGCCCTTGTAGCGGGCCCCACGAACCTGAACCTCTTATTCGGAAATGTCCCTGGTGCAAACCGCAACGACGGAGACCCTATCATTTTATACGACGACGCGGCAGACCGGTGGGTTGTAACGGAATTCTCAATCCCTAACTCAGGGACCAACTACATGCTCATGGCAGTGTCGTCAACCAACGATCCCACAGGTACATGGCATCAGTATTCCTTCCCGGTGGCCTCGATGCCCGACTATCCCAAATTCAGCGTATGGCGCGACGGGTATTACATGGGCGACAACAACAGTTCCGGGAATGACATCTATGTTTTCCAGCGCGAACCGATGTTGTCAGGCAGCCCTGCCCTGGGGATCGGGTTCAACAATGCATGGCGCCCGACTTCGGTCGATGGATTCATGTGCGTGCCTCCCCTCGATAACGACGGCGTGCTGGCACCAGCCGGAACACCGGGCATGTATGTCGCATTCAATGATGATGCTCTTGGCGGAGGCACGGACCAGCTCTGGTTGTATGAGTTGACCGTAGACTGGACCACCCCTGCAAACTCGGCATTCGTCCGCACGCAGCAGCTGGATGTGCAGCCTTTCAACAGCAATTTTGGCAATAACTGGAACAACATCGAACAAAAAGGAACCAGCCAGCGCGTTGACGGCATCCCGCAGGTGATTATGAACGTGCCGCAGTATCGGAATTTCGGCTCGTACCAGACCATCCTGTGCTGCCATACCGTTAATGTGGATGGTGTGCGCCATGCCGGTATCCGCTGGTATGAACTGCGCAAATCAACCGGCACATGGGAAGTCAGGCAGCAGGGAACATATGCCCCAGATGCCCATAGCCGCTGGATGGGCAGCATCATGCTCAACGGCAATAACGAGATAGGGCTTGCCTATTCGGTTTCAAGCACCACAATAAATCCCAGTATTTTCTTTTGCGGACAGTCATCAGGGGCATACTCCAGTGCCTCCGGCATTCTCGACATTGCCGAAGACACGATTATCATGGGAACAAATTCGCAAAGCGGTGTTAACAGGTGGGGCGATTATGCCCAGTTGTCGGTTGATCCAACCGATGACAAAACCTTCTGGTTTACATCGCAATATATAGGAAGTGGTGGCAGCCGTAAAACAAGGATCGCATCATTTAAATACAATTTCGCCCCTGCAGTTGTCACGTATTCGGCATCAGCGGTAACGGCAACCACCGCAACACTGAATGGAACGGTGAACCCGAACGGTCTGCCGACCGATTACCATTTTGACTACGGACTTACGCCGTTCGCGCTGAATCAGTCCACCCCGGCAGTTTCCGCAGGTTCCGGTTCTGCCAGCATTGATGTGAGCGCCGGCATCACAGGACTCATGAGCGACACAAGCTACTATTTCAAAATTGTAGCATCCAGCACGGGAGGCCTGGCATCAGGACTTAAGATCAAATTTACCACACCCATGGCTCCGTTCATTTCCGTTACTCCGCCTAACCAGAATGTCCCTGCATGGACCGGCACCACGAAATTTATCGTATCGTCCAATACCACCTGGACCGTGTCAAGCGATGCACCCTGGTGCACGGCAACCGGCCCGGGTACAGGCAACGATACCATTACGGCAATTTATTCGGATAACCTGTTGGTTGGTTTGCGCATTGCAAATATTACCGTCACAGGAGCCGGCGCCGGAACACAGGTCGTTACCGTTATCCAGGAGGGTGCAGCGCCGATGCTGTCGGTCACCCCGCCTAATCAGAATGTCGCTGCTCCTGCCGGAAACACCCAGTTTGACGTGGCCTCAAATACCACATGGACTGTTGTCAACGATGCGGTCTGGTGCACGGTAACACCTTCCGGGGCAAACAACGGGATCATTGCTGTTGCATACCAGGAGAATGTTTCAACGGTGTCAAGAATGTGTGCCATCACGGTGACCGCGCCCGGCCTGGCATCAGAAACGGTTACGGTAACACAGGCTGGAGCTGCTGCGACACTATCTGTAACACCTCCTAACCAAAATGTATCATCGGTTGCCGGTAGCACTGCATTTTCGGTGGCATCCAATTCAGCCTGGACTGTCTCAGGCAACGGTTCCTGGTGCACGATCACGCCGGCAGGTTCGGGAAATGGCACTATCGTGGCCGATTATGTGCAAAATTCTACCGACCAGCCGCGGGTTGCAAACATTTCAGTGACTGTTGCCGGACTGCCTGTTCAAACGGTCACCGTAACCCAGGCAAAATCAAGCATCGGGGTTGATGAAACAGCAGGGAATGGCATAAGGATCTATCCGAACCCTACACGGGGAATCTTCAGGATTGTATCCGGCGGGGGTGATGGTTTTGCCATGGATGTTTGTGTTCAGGACCTGAACGGCAAAATCCTCTTGCAGAAACAATTGCAGGGAGCAAAGGAATACCTGGTAGACCTTTCGCCGGCAGCGCCGGGTACGTACAACATCATTGTGAAGACTGGCGCCAGCTTAATGGTTAAGAAACTGGTGGTGATCAGGTAGATTCCGGATTTCCGAAAGCGGACTTCAAAACTTGCTTAATCTCATTTTTCTGAAACTTATCATTTCATTCGTTTGCTCATCCCATAAGCGGAAAGATAAAGTTCTGAAACTTGCCCGGAAAGTGATGGGTTTGATGCTGTTGAACAGCTTGTTTTCGCGGTGGCAGGTTGCCAGTTTGTAATTGGGAATCATCGGACTGAGATGGTGGATGTGGTGAAACCCTATGTTCCCCGAAAAGTACCTGAGAATCCGCGGGAGTTTGTAAAATGAGCTTCCTTCAAGCGCCATCCGCTGGTAATTCCAGGCATCGGTGCGGGCCCAATAGGTGGAATCGAACTGGTGTTGCACATAAAAAAGCCAGAATCCGAAAATCCCTGCGATGGAAATGATGGGAAACTGAATCATGACGAAGGCTTTGACCCCGATGAGCATGCTCATTGAGACAGCGAATAGTAGCAATCCTGCATTGGTGATATAAACACCCATGCGGCCCTTGTTGTCCATGTTTTTCCGCGTGAAGCGGTTCCCGATGACAAACACGTAAAATGCACCAACCCCGAACATGGTGACCGGGTGCCGGTAAAAACGGTACATGACCCTGGTCCATGTCGTGCTGTTCCTGTATTCGTCAACAGTCATGGTCCACACATCGCCGGTACCCCGTTTGTCGAGGTTGCCCGCTGTTTCATGATGAACGTAATGCTGTTGCGACCAGCTGTAGTATGGGGTAAACGTGAGAACGCCGATGAATAAACCAACGGCGTCATTTAATTTTCCCGATTTGAAAAAAGACCCATGGCCGCAGTCATGGTAAATAATGAACAGCCTTACAAGTATTCCCGCGGCCGGAAAGGAAAGCGCAAGGGTGATCCACCATGAGATGGTTAGACTTTCATACATCAAAAACCAGGCAATCGAATAGAGCAAGATGTTAACCGAGAGTTGTCGCCAGCTTCTGGCGGCATTCGGGCGGTTGTATTTTGTTACAATTTTTATCCAGGAGGTGTTTGATGTTTCACTCTGATTCTGCTGTGAAGACATCGCGTATATAGTTATGTATAATTTCTGCAAAGGTACGGCAAAAAAAGCTTAGCTCAGCACCACAGCCCCCAAGACGATATATTTGAGATATTGGTAACAATACCGGTTCCCAGGTATTTCGGATTGACATAACTCTCCTGCGTCGATCCCGGTGCCGTACAATTTTTTGCCTGTTTGCTGACGGGCTGAATGGAAGTATCGGAATATCCTTGTTTATTCCTGCAGGTTCCCTGATTCCATCTGAAATTTATCCAGTTTTTCATTTCATGAGTGATTAATGCTTATTCATAATCTCGCTATAATTCGAATACTCAAAATTACTACCTAATGCAAAGGATATCAATATGGGATATCCATAAACTGCATTTATGTAAAACCGCTATAGAATTATGGAAGAATGATGAATTGTCCGGCAAAATCAAGCCTTTTGAAAAACAAATGGCGTGTTCGCTTCACGCCATCGTTGCAAGCTGTTTTGTCATTTTGCCGGCAGGATGACCGGCTATGTTCAGTGATCCCGGCGCGATTCGAACGCGCGACCCACAGCTTAGAAGGCTGTTGCTC
>JBAXDH010000041.1:0-29257 GCA_037141055.1 bacterium
GGTCTTAGCCTGAATTATTCATGAAAATTCTCTCTGTGGCTCTCTGTGCAGTTTCTCTGTGGTTCTCAATGAAATAAAATTACGCAGAGGTCCACGGAGAAGGCACGGAACCAGAGGGGCTCGGGGAAGGGGCCTATACAAACAGACGAAGGTTGCCTGATTGGAACTGGTATGATTGTGCCTGATCAATATTATTATTGAAAAATGGGTCTTTGGCATTATAAAACAAAACCCGGATTGGTGTAAGAGGGAAATTTATCATTATTTTTGCCCGTCCTGTGGGTTATGGCAGAGAAGGAAAATCGGGGAGTGAACAGAGATGAACGAACAGGGGTGAGTGAAAAAAGAACCGTGAACAGTGAAAAGTTCGCGTTCCTCAGGGATCCACTGATATGTGGTTTATGCTGACCTGCTGGCACAAATGCGATTTATCAATTTAATTTTTATAACCTTTGAGGATTTATGGGAAAAACAGTACGGCGAAAGCAAACAAGTATTGGGGAAACACCAACGAATGAGAAGAACCTTTATAATCCCTCTTTTGTAAAGAGAATTTTTCTTTTCGGGATTCCTTTATCGGGTTTCATTATTCTATTATTCATATGGACGGAACTCTACAAGCCAAAAGTTATTGATGAATGGTACCGGGGCATCATTTTAGTTGACAGCGCCGCCAATACTCACGACTCTGTTGCCAGGAAAGGGCTGCTGGATCGGGGAGGACAGATTTTACGACAACAGAACAAATTACATCCTTATCATGCCCGTGTGTGGTTTTTATACGGGCACTATTTTTTAGTGACCAAAAATTGGGATTCGTGCATTTATGCCGAAAAAAAGGCGATTGAAATAGGGGCGGGGGGAATTGTAAATGGTGTTGAAAACGTGGCGGCAGAACACCTCAATTACGCGCTCGACAACAAACTGAGAAGCATTCATTCGCTTGACAGTTCCATCAAACTGATTGATCGTGTCGTCACCCCAAATTACGAGAATATCACGCTTTACAAATTCAAAGGCTTCACCTATTATAATCACAATCAACCCGACTCCTGTATTTTTTACCTGGAACGGTTTAATTCGAAAGTTAGCAACGACTTCGATGTATTGAATATACTTGCTTTCAGTTATTCAAGGAAAGGGATGAGAGACAAAGCACTTTTATATGCCACAGAGGCGAGGAAAATAAAGAGCGATAATGCCAATTTGAACAGTTTGATAACGATGCTGAATGCGCGTTGAAAATACGGCCAACTGACACCTACATTGCCATTCCGGTTTTCATACACATTTTATTTCCCGATTTTTACCGACAGGGAAAAGTGGTTGAAATGGATTGTTCCGGTTTACTGTATCCTTGTGTTGGTTTATACGACGAATTTTTTTGATTCGAAGTTTTTCAGCGTGTAAGTTCGGACCTCTCCCCGGCCCTCCCCTTGGAGGGGAGGGAGACGTATGTCGAAGAGTTTTCAACAAATCGGGCTAAAATGCTCACTATTCAGCAAATCCCTGATTAAGCAGGAAATATTTGTAATAAACTGCTGATAATGATGGCTTACCTCGGGAAAACACGCGAACCTGCATTTCAATTTTATGCGGATCAAACAACCACTAAACTAGCCAAAGAACTCCGACGAAAAATGACCCCTTATGAAAAAGCACTTTGGCAACTTTTGAGAACCAACAAAATAGCGGGATTAAAATTCAGGCGACAACAAAACCTCCCCCACCCCTCCAAGGGGAGGGACGGGGAGGGGTCCTTGACAAACCAAAAAATCACCAAAATAACTATTCTATTTGATGTTCCAACCTGTAAAGTATAGTTTCACAAAGTGCTATAAAACCTGCTGCTTCAGAAATTGTTGGTTTCCCATTGGGCAGAAGTCCCAGATCTCCTGGATATCGGGCATCAATATATACCTCATTGATAATTCCAAGAAGGGCAGTTTCCGATACGGAAAGTTCAATGGTTGCATATTGTTGAAGCCTTAACAGATCGTGCGATCTGATGGATGGTTTATCTTGTTCTTCAATCATCGCTTTGAAACACTTTTCCACGCATTGCTGACAATGAAATGCAACCAGACTGGTGAGTCGTTCCTCTTGCGCAAGCGTTTTAGCGGCCAGGAGGTCTTCTTCGGCAAATGTCAGCCAGTCTTTAGTTGTTTGCTTCATAAATAACAGACCCTGAACTGAGTATTTCCTTTTTAAAACCACTGTTTAATTGAATGAATTTTTCATACATTGGCATTGTATGTACGATCAGGTCAATATCTGCATATTTTCGTAAAGAATTAAGTGCATTGGCAATTTTAACCTTGATCTCCATTTTTTGTGCAAATGATTCAAAAACAAAATTATCATTGGTAACAACCAGCAGATCAATGTCACTATTTTCCGACTGGGTCCCTTTTGCATACGAACCAAACAATATAACTTTACTTACATTCAAATGTCGTAACGAAAGGGTTACTTGTGCGATGATATCATTTGTGATCATAGTGCAAATATAATAAAAGATGGAACAGAATTCACCGGTCCGATGCCTAATGAGTTCAAGACAACCAGGATGTCAATGTCACTTTCGTTTGTTTGTTCATTGCGTGCGTAAGAAAGCAAAAGTATAAATTTAGTTTCAATCTGCCATAAACAATTCGTTTCAACTGACTATAGTGGCATTATCATACCTGCTCCCATTCATTTGTTCGGATATTTGGCTTATCAACTTCCCGACAAACTTTCTCCCACCCCTTCAAGGGGAGGGCCGGGGAGAGGTCATTGAAACATCCAAGTGGATGGCCGGGGAGAGGTCATTGAAACCTCCAAGGGGAGGGCCGGGGAGGGGTCATTGTTGTAAACCAAGGGGAGGGCCGGCGAGAGGTCATTGTTGTCAACCTAAAGGGTGGGCCGGGCGGTGGTACTTAAGCGTTTTTTCATCGTTTCAAGGGTATTTTTGTCGACCGGGAACCCAATGGACTGAGCTTTCAGGGCATATTGATAGGCTTTTGCATAATCTTTTAATTCGCTGTATATCAGCGATATATTAAAACATGCCTGGCCGTTGGCAGGGTTCAGTGAAAATCCCTGTTCAAAGTCGGCCAGCGCTTTGGGATACTGTTTTAACCGGGAATAACAGATGCCGCGGTAGATGACATAGGTATCATTTGCCGGGAAGTTGCGTATCAGGAGGGAGAAATCGCCAATCGCATCATCATACCGGCCCATTTCTAAAAAAGTGAACGACCTGTTCATATATACATCGATCAAACCCTGACTTAACGTCAGCGCTTTGCCGTAATCCTTTACTGCCGGAAGGAACTGCTTCGCTTTTGCATATGTTATCGCCCGGTTTAAATATGTTTTCGGATCGATGCTGTCGAGGACGATGGACTTTGAATAGGCATCGAGTGCTTTTTCAATTTCACTCCGCATACCATATATGTTGCCCAGGTTGCTGTAAACTCCCGGGTCATGCTGATTCATCCGTACAAAGATCAGAAAATCATCAAGCGCTTTATCGGTGAGGTTCAACTTTGCATAATAATTGCCCCTGTTTTTATAGGAGCCTTCTGACTGCGGATATTTTGAGATTACATCGTTCCACAACGTTTCAGAATTTTGCCATACCCTTGTTTGCTTGTAGGCAATCATTCCGATAAAAACAGAATAGAGGAGGAAAAACAATAGGAAAAGCCACCGCCATGCATAAAGCTTACGGTTTAGCAGGTTAAAAGACGAATCAAGGCACCAGGCGATGATGAAAAACAACCCGATTGCGCTCAGGTAGGAATAGCGGTCGGCCATGATCGCACTCCCCACAGGCATAAACTGCAATACAAGGACTACTGAAAAGAAATAGAACAGATAACCGAAGCCGATTACTTTGGTGAAACGAGCAGACAACCAAACCAGCGCGATGATTGCAAGCGCGATGAACGGAGACAAATAGAAAATCAGCGGCATGTTTCCAAACGCATCAAGCGATGGGAACGGATAGAATGCTGCTATTTTTAACGGTAAAAGCAGCTGGTACTGGTACATGATAAACCCATATGAAGCGAACATGAACCGCTGGAACAAAGTGAACGCTTTGAGCGGTGCACCGGCTATGTGGGCCTGCACGACAATGGTAATGATACCAAACGCAAGTGCCAGGATCAAAAACGGGATTTTTTCAATGAGGACTTTCCATGTGAATTTCCTGCCGGTAAAGTAATCGATTGTCAGCAAAATCAAAGGAAAGACCACTGCCGACGGTTTTGAAAAAAGCGATGCGGAAAACAACAACCAGGTTACTCCCAGCCGGAGGATGCCCGGCTTCTCCAGGTACTTCAGATAGGCGATTAAGCCAGCAAGAAAGAAAAACGCATAAAGTACATCTTTCCGCTCGGCAATCCAGGCCACCGATTCGACATGCATCGGGTGGATGGCAAAGAGCAATGCCGTGACTGCGGCTATGATGAGTCGTTTGCTCGACAAAAGATAGAAGAAAACAAAGACCAGCAGGACGTTCAGCAGGTGAAAAACCAGGTTGGTTGTGTGAAATATAAATGCCGGGGGTTCATCGGTTTCTCTTAGCAGTTGCTTATCCTTAACGGCCAGGTTATAATCGAGGCTAAGGGATAACATGGTGAGAGGGTGATAGTTGGTTGCAGAAGCATTTGTAAAGAAAAAGGCGGCATTTTGAGGAAATGCTTCTTTTACCTTCGCATTTTCAAGTACATAGGCAGGGTCATCCCAATTGGTAAATTGATTGTTGAGGGAGGGCTTATACAGATACCAGGTGATCACAACCAGGATTATCGCAATTCCCCACGGCAGCCATGTGTTCAACCTTTTTTCAGGAGTGCCCGCCTTGCCTTTTGCTTTAAGGTTCGGTTTATCTTTTGTTTTGACTGCCTTTTTCATGCCCCGGATAATGTTTTAAAATGGTTGCTGTTAATATAAAACCCCGAACAGCCGGAGGGGGATCATAATTGCCTGTTATGTGATGCAAATTTAAATAATTATTGCTTATTGCACCAGACATGTTCAGTTTAACCGCAAAGGCGCACAAAGGGAAAATCTTAACCGCAAAGCTCACAAAGTATTGCGCAAAGGGCACAAAGTTCAGACCCCCATGCGGGGTCGGTAAACTATGCCGGTATACCTTGTTTCTAAAGAAATCGCGCTCCGCCGGAGCGCTCCCAGAATAAACATTTCATCATTTATCTCCCCGGTATTTCAGGTATCGGGCCGTAAAGAAGCTGGCTGAATCCCGAAGATTGGTGCCGGCATAGTAGATGCTGAGATTTTTTGCGGCGCTGATTATGGTAGGGTCAGCCAGGGCGACATTCCTCCAGATGGAAACCGCCTTTTGGGTATCGCCAAGGTTAACTGCGCACAGGGCGAGGTTCATGAGGGCAGCGGTATTGGAAGGTTCGTATCCCAGGGCGATTTCAAGCCGGGCTGAAGCCTTGCCAAAGTCGCCTTTCTTTACAAGGGCGATGCCTGATTCGATGCAGAGATTCTTGTAATTTCTCATCACATCGGGCTTGGTTTCGCCCTTTTCGATGGCTTTGTTAAAATAGGCGAATGCGCCTTCCAGATTTTTCTTCTGCATGAGTTCAATCATGCCAAGGTTGTAGTAAAACGTGCCGTATTCCTTCAGCCGGACCGCCTCATGAAGCTGCTCCTCAAACTTCACAAAATCCTGCTGCCTGTAATAATACCGGCCATAGAAATGGTGGAACCAGGCGCGGTCGGGGGAAACCTTAATGACTGAACTCCAGAATGCCTCGCCATCCCTGTACTTTCGTTCCTGCAGGAGGGAAAAGAGAGCCAGGACAATCATCAGCAATAAAAAAATGATCCGGGTTGCCCGCGTTTTCAGGTCAGTCCAGGCATCGGGAGCCAGCGCAAGTATAATCAGCAGCAGCCCGATGGAAGGCAGGTATGCGCGGTGGGGGAGGTAGTCGAAGCTGTCGGCGGTGTTGAACAGCCGGATGAACATGTTGGGGGCTGCGAACGCGAGAAACCAGAAGAGCCCCAGGAAAAGCATGGGGCTGTTTCTCTTCTTGTTGACTAAGGCCCACATGATCAACAGAGCGATGAGGATCAACCCCGCCAGGGTATAAAACACGGAGAAGACCGGCATGACGGCAAGGTTGAACGGAAGAAAGAAGCCGGCGACTATTTCGGGCAGGAAGGGAAGGTTCTTCATGATTGCGCCCAGGCCCTGCTCATCGCCCTGAAGCGCGCCGATCGAACTTTGACGAAGGAAGAACCAGGCGACTACGATGGCTACCCACCCTGCATACATCATTGCTTTTTGCCGGCCGAAGAAACGCTGCTTACTGACAAACATGTATCCCAGGAACAGCAGCGGAAGTGCAACGGCCGATTCTTTGGAGAAGAATGCCCCTGCCAGGCTCAACAGGTGCAGGAGAAGGAACTTCAGGGATTTCTCGCGAATGAAGCGGATGAAACAGGCAAATGAGAACAGGCTGAAGAGGGTGACCAGGGTGTCGTTGAGGGCAGGTATCCAGAAAATTGCATTGGCCATGAGGGGGTGGAGGGAAAACAGCAGTGCGCCAATGAGGGACTTTGACCTGGTGAAGCCCAGGAGGCCCAGCAGCCAGAGCAGGCTCATGACCGTAAAGCAATGAACCAGCAGGCTTACCAGGTGGTATGCTTTCGGATCGGCTCCGCCCATTGCCGCACCTGCAGCCAATGCAACATTGAGCATGGGCCGGTAATACGGGACGGCGTGTCCTAAAAAAACATCGGTGGTGAAGAATGTTCCAACGTTTGACGGATCTTTGAGTATCTTCAGATTTTCAAGGACCAGGACATCGTCATCGAAGTATACAAAACCAAGGCTCAGAGAGGTAATATAAATCGCAAACGGAAGAAAGAAGACGACAATCCATGAATAATTGTAAAAGCGGTCAAAAGAATCTGTTTTCGCTTTTTTCACCCGGGAAGTCTATTTGGATTTATTGACAATTGCCTGCCGCTCAAACTGCCTGGCTTTTTCATGGAGCCCCATGTTGTGATACGTTGCTGAAATGTTTTTTATGAGACTGGTATCGGTTTTATTCAATTCATAGTCCTGCAGCAAATATTCCAGCGACTTTTGATAGTCGCCCTTCATTCCCATTGCCACGCCGAGACCCATCAGTACAGCAGAATTTTTTGGGTTGACTTCATACGCCCGCTCCAGGTATTCAACCGCTTTTCCAAGGTCATTGTAATGTTTGCCATAGAGCCTGCCGATGGCTTCCAGCGCAATAATATCGCGGGGATCGTTGACGACCATGGTCTGGTAGTCGGCCATGGCTCCATCAAACTGTTCCTTATCCAGAAGTTTCCTCGCCCGCTTTTCCCTGATGAAATTCAGGCGGCTGTCGGGATATTTCTGCAGGACATCCGACCAGAGGGTGATGTCATTTTTCCAGAGTTTAGTCCGTTCAAACGTTTTAACAGCGAAAGCGATACTCATAACGATGACGGCAGCAGCCAGCACATATCCTCCAAATTTCCACTGATCCTTTCTTTGAAGATAATGATCGGTTAACATGCCAAGTATAAAGGCCACCCCGATGTATGGAATGTAGGTATAACGGTCGGCCATGATCGCTTTTCCCACCGAGAGAAACTGCAAAACCAGGGCAATGGTGAAGAAATAGAAAAGTATTCCAAAAACGATCACACGAGGCATTTCTCCTTTCCTGGTTGCTGTCCAGGCCAGCAAGGCAACAACAGCCATGAACACAAAAGGTGCAACCCGGAACGACAATGGCAGCAGCCCGGTTGTGGTGATTGCCGGGTAGGGATAGAATGCAGACAACCCGGATGGATAGTAAAAATCAACGATGTAGGTGATAAAACCATACGATCCGTGCATGGTGCGCTGATAGAGGGTGAATGTTTCGAATTTGCCGATGGCGCTGAGCGCCTGCAGATTGACTGACATCCATCCGATGACCAGGGCAATGATGAAAAACGGGATTTTTTCAAGGAGCATTTTCCAGGAGAACTTCCGGCGGTGCAGGTAGTCGATCAGCAACAGGACAACCGGGAAAGGCACGGCCATGGCTTTGGACAGGCATGAGAACAGGAAAAGAAGAAGTGAAATGCCAAGTTTCCATAACTTCTGATCCTCCAGGTATTTCAGATAGGCGATCAGTCCGGCGAGGAAAAAGAACACATACAATACATCTTTCCGTTCAGAAATCCAGGCCACCGATTCGACATGCATGGGATGGACGGCAAACAGCAGCCCGGAAATCAATGCAGGCCAAAGTTTCCGGCGGCTGAGGAGGAAAATGAACAGAAACACCAGCGCTGCGTTGAGCCCGTGAAAGATCATGTTGGTAACATGGTAAGAGCGCGGCGACAACCCGGAAATGTTATAATTCACTGCCAGCGAAAGGGTTGTAACCGGATGATAATTGTTGACAAGTTTCTGGAATTCATCCCCATAGCTGAACATCTTCACAATGCCCTGCCATGAAAGATCATGAATCGTTGCGTTCCGGATCACATAGGCGCCATCGTCCCAGGTCTCGATGAATTCGTTGCCAGTTGTAGGAGAGAACAGGACCATGCTGAGAATGAACAGCACGATCATGCTTCCATAGACCAGGTACTGACCGGGCCCACGGACCGGGCTGACGGGTTTCTTTGCAGCCGGCGGTTTCGGCTTCGGAACAGGCTTTTTACCCATCAATTCTCTTTTAGGATATACTCATCATATTCCACTTCGAATGCAAGTTTATGCTTCGATTCCTCCTGCGCAAGGCCGAGGAACAAGGTTTTCACGGCGGGATCTTCCGCTTTTTCGGCCAGTTTCGTGTACATCCGGAAGGCGGCTTTCTCCTTTTTCATGGCAAGGATGAGGGATTCCTGGTACGACATGTTGGCGGTGGGCTTCACATCAACGAGGTATTCGGCGATTTTCAGGTCCCTGACTTTTTCATCGGAGAGCATGAAGGTGCCGCTTTCCTTGATGGAAAGAAGATTGGCCTTGTGGCGCATCTCTTCGGCGGCATATTCCTGGAAGGTGTTTTTTGTCTGTTGATTTTTTGACTGGGCTGCGAGGTGCAGGTAGAAATCTACGGCGGCCTGCTCTTCGCCGATGGCAAAGTCGAGGATTTCGGTTATGGTGGTGAAGTCTTTCATTTTAATCTAGGGTTTTTACCTCACCCCCCTGCCCCCTCTCCCAAGGGCGAGGGGGTGGCGGGAGCGAATGAATCTAATTTGTTTTACTTAACATTTTTATAAAGGTTTCGTCAAAGCGGGCGGTAACGGCGTCGCATCCATGGTTGTAATGGCGTTTGTTGTTGTCGTCGCGGGTGGGGCGCATGAGCAGTTTGCCATGTTCCTTTTTTGCCGGCAGCAAAGATATGATTTCCATGAATATATCGCGGGGGTTTTCGGGGGTTTTGATACCGAATTCGCCCAGTATCCCGGCCAGCTGCTGCAGGGAGGTCAACGCGGTGCGCGGTTTCAGCACGCCGTCAAATTCCTGGATGACCTTCTGTGCATTGGTGAAGGTGCCGCCAATCTCGGCCGGAAGCGAGGCCGGCAACAGGAGATCGGCTGCTTTGGCCGACTCCGTCATGAAATAATCCTGGACTACTTTGAACGATGCCCGGGCGAATATTTTTTCAACGGTTCCGCGGTCAACGGCGCAGCCCATGGGATCTTCGCCGAAGATGAAAAGGTTTCTGATCTCCCCTTCATTCATGCTGCCATGCAGGCAATTCGTCTCCTCCGACGCGATTTCCGTTACACCCCAGGTTTCTTTCAGCCTGCGGCAATAATCCTGGTCCGCCAGGTCCTGCCCGCCAATGCCCATGTGCGGACTGACGCCCATGTCGAACACACCCTGGGAATTATTCTTTTCCTTGAGTGCGATGAGCCCATTCGCAGTTTTTCCAAGTTTCCCGGTAATCATTGCGAGGTTGAACAGTTCCCTGGATGCATTGCCGGACGTCTCCTTCTCGGAGAAGATGAGGATGGCGTTCATTTCATTGTTATACGCTTCAGCGAAGCCTGCAATCTCTTCGGATGTGATTCCGGATGCCGCCACCAGCGCGTCGAAATTCTCTTTGAGCAGCATGGCCCTGTATCCCTCGAAGCCTTCCACGCGGTCGCGCAGGAAAAGTCCGTTCTCCAGGCCTTTCGTGAGCAGCCAGTGGTTGACGGCTTTTACAAAATGATAGTATGATTTTACAATGATCTGCTGACTCACCTTGTGCGTCATGGTATTGACCGGTTTTTCGGTCACCATGATGACGGGTGTTTTCTTGAGGTGGTGCGCATTCTGAACCATGAACCCGACCACGGCATGATCCTGGTTTATTTCGGTGCCAAGCAGGTAAATTGCGCTCGCACTGCCGATTTCGGAAAACGAAGCGTTGAGGTCGCAATTGGTGCGGTACCCCTCTCCCCTTCCGAGGTAATGGAAACTGCCAACATTGTTGGTCTTCGCCGCTGCACGGGCCATCTTGTGAACCAGGTAAAGTTCTTCATTCGACAGCCTGGCACCGCCGAAAAATGCATTTTCATCGGGTCTGACTGATTTGATCCTGTCCTTGATCACCCGGAAGGCTTTCTCAAACGAGATCTCCTCAAACTTCCCATTCACTTTCAGCATCGGTTTGGTGATCCGGCTGACGTCATTGAGATACTGATACCCAAACTTCGGGTATTTGCAGATGTTCCCGTCGGAATTGACGAGGCCTTTGCTGCCGGTCACCCCAAGCACAAAACCATTTTTATGGTGCAGATCAATGGCACATCCCACTGAACAGTAATTGCAGACGGAACCCACCATGTCCGATTTCACCGGGCCCGGCTTGAACAATACGTTTTCGGTGATGGCTCCCGTGGGACAGGTTGATATGCACATGCCGCACGACTCACAGGGGGTGTCCTGCAAGGCTTCGCCCATGCTGGGGGCAACATAGGTGTGAAATCCGCGGTTGATCAGGCCAAGGGCGCCGGCACCCACCACTTCGCGGCAAATACGGACGCACCGGGCGCAGAGGATGCATTTGTTGTTGTCGATCTCAATATAGGGATGGCGGAAATCAACCTGGTATTCCCTGAATTCACCTTCAAAAGACTTTTGCTGCGCATTGTATTCGCTGGAGTATTTCTGCAGGTCGCAGTCGAAGAATGCCGTGCAGCCGCATTCCAGGCACCGCTGGGCTTCATGGTGCGCCACTTCTGCGCCGGCATACCCCAGCTCCACTTCATTGAAGTTGAAACGCGCATCTGCCGGCAGTGTCGGCATTTCTTCACGAACCTGTGATTCAAAAGCGCCGAGGTACGCCTCCTTCTCCTGCTTTTTAAAATTATCGCGCCTGCTGGTGAAGGTCTTTTTAACCGGCCGGACCGGCAACCCCATGAGGAACTGGTGCGCACTGGTTGAAGCCGTTTTCGCCTGGGCGATGGCTTCGATGATGGTGGCGGGGCCCGTTACGCCATCACCGGCGGCAAACATGGATGGGATCCCGGTTTGGAGGGTCGCCCTGTCGGCATCGATGTCGCCCCACTTGTTGATCTTCAGTTCGCCACCTTCTGCGTGAGCATTAATATCGTCGATGAAATTCACCTCGGTTTTCTGACCGATGGCGGCAAGAATGTAGTGGACCGGGAGTATGAAATCAGAGCCTTCGACCGGAACCGGGCGGCGGCGGCCGGATGCATCGGGTTCACCCAGTTCCATTTTGATGCAGGTCACCGATTCCACATCGCCGTCAGCGTTTTTGTTGATGCTTTTGGGAAGCGTCAGAAAGAGGTACTCCACCCCTTCCAGCTTCGATTCATGGATTTCGATCGGGTTTGCCGGCATCTCCTTTTCCGTTCGGCGGTAGATCACATACACCTTGTCGGCATTGCAGCGGATGGAGGTGCGGCAGCAGTCCATGGCTGTATTGCCTCCGCCAACCACGGCAATCGTTTTTCCTCGGAAATCGTAGCGCTGGCCGGTCACTTCCATGTTCTTCAGGAAATCAATTCCCGAGAAAACATTGCCGGCATCGTCGCCCTCGCAACCCACACCGGTGCCTTTTTGCGAGCCGATGGTCAGAACCGTGGCATCGTAGTTCGACTTCAGATCCTTATAGCTGACGTTTTCACCCAACTTCTTGTTGTAGAAGATGTTGACCCCGAGATCGGTGATATTTTTCACTTCCTGGTCGAGGACGTCGTTCGGGAGGCGGTATTCGGGGATGCCATACCTCAGCCAGCCGCCCGGGTTTGGAGCAGCTTCATAAATATCCACCTGGTGGCCTTCGACCTGCATGAAATGGCCCACGGACAACCCGCCGGGGCCCGCACCGATCACGGCTACTTTTTTACCGGTGGATGGTTTAACAACCGGTATAAATTTACCCGGTGATGCCAGGTCGTAATCCGAAGCAAAGCGCTTCAGGTAATCTATTCCAACAGGGGCGCCTTCGTCGAGGAGATTGCGGCGGCATTCGGTTTCGCAGGGGCGCACGCAAACTCGGCCGCAAATGGCGGGCAGCGGGTTTGTTTCCTTGATCAGTGCCACGGCTTCGCTGTACAGGCCTTTATCGATCAGGGAAATATAGCCCTGGACATCCACCCCGGCCGGACAGGTTTGCTTGCAGGGACCGATGCAATCGGCGTAATGGTTGGAGAGCATCAGTTCCAGGGCCATCTTACGTGATTTGCATATCCCTTCGTTGTCGGTGGTGATCTTCATCCCTTCGGTCAATTTCGTCGAACAAGAGGGCTGATGGCCGCGCATGCCTTCAACCTCCACCACGCATACATAGCAGGATGTGAACGGTTCGAGGCGGTCGTCGTTGCACAGGGTGGGAATTTCAATGCCGTGGCGGTTTGCCAGGTTCAGGATCGTTTCGCCGGGAAGGCCTTTTACGATGGAGCCGTTGAGGATGATGTTCAGAGAATTGTCAGCCATTGAAGAAAGATATTTTAAGTTTTGGGTGATGGTTTGGTTATAAGGGACGAGGGACGAGTCACTTCTTACGATAAAAGGATTGATTCGAATTTGCATTTCGAGAAGCAGACGCCGCATTTGGTGCAGAGGTCCTGGTTGATCAGGTGCTTCTGTTTGCGTTCGCCGGTGATGGCTTTTGCGGGGCAGTTCTTCAGGCAGACCATGCAGCCGGTGCATTTGTCCTCGTCAACCTTGTAAGTAAGCAAGGGGCGGCACACTTTTGCCGGGCACTTTTTGTGGCTGATGTGCGCTTCATATTCATCCCGGAAATAGCGGATGGTGGTGAGCACGGGGTTCGGGGCAGTCTGGCCCAGTCCGCAGAGGGAATTATCCTTGATCTGGTATGCCAGTTCCTCCAGCTTTTCGAGGTCGCCTTCTTTCCCGTGGCCGTTGGTGATGCGGTCGAGGATTTCGAGCATCCGCTTGGTCCCCATGCGGCAGAAGGTGCATTTTCCGCAGCTTTCCTTGCAGGTGAAATCGAGGAAAAATTTGGCCACATCGACCATGCAGGTGGTTTCGTCCATCACAACCATCCCCCCGGAACCCATGATGGCGCCGGTGGCATTTACCGAATCGTAGTCGACGATGGTGTCGGATAAAAATTCGGGGATACAGCCGCCGGATGGTCCGCCCATCTGCACCGCCTTGAATTTCTTGTCGTTCTTGATGCCCCCGCCAAGTTTGAAAATTACATCGCGGATGGTCATTCCCATCGGGACCTCCACCAGCCCTGAATGGCGGACTTTGCCGGCAAGGGCGAACACCTTCGTTCCCTTACTTTTTTCGGTGCCATACTGCGCATAGGCTTCGGCACCATGGATGATGATCCAGGGAATGTTGGCAAAAGTTTCGACGTTGTTGATGTTGGTCGGTTTCTTCCACAACCCTGAAACGGCAGGGAAAGGCGGTCGTTTGCGCGGCATCCCGCGTTCACCCTCTATCGAGGCGATAAGCGCGGTTTCCTCCCCGCACACAAATGCACCGGCACCCTCCTTGATGTATATATCGAGGTCAAAACCCTCAATCCCGAAGATGTTCTTTCCAAGGTATCCGCAATCGTGGGCCTGCCTGATGGCGATGTTCAGCCGTTTGATAGCCAGCGGATATTCGGCGCGGCAATAGATAACGCCACCAGTAGCTTCGATCGCATAGGCTGCGATGATCATTCCTTCGAGCACCGAATGGGGATCGCCTTCCAGTACCGACCGGTCCATGAATGCACCCGGGTCGCCTTCATCGGCATTGCAGATCACATATTTATCGGCCGATTTGTTGGCGTTGGCAAACCTCCACTTCATGCCGGTGGGGAAACCGCCGCCGCCGCGGCCGCGCAGGCCCGATTTCAGGATGGTGTCGATCACCACCTCGCGGCTGGTTTTGGCTCCGGCAATCTGCTTGATGGCTTTATATCCGTCGCGCGATTCATATTCTTCGATGGACTCCGGATCCATGTAACCGCAGTTACGCAAAACGATCTTCACCTGGGCACCTATGAAGTCATTTTCAGGTGCGTCGAAAAGGTCAGTGTAAACGATGTAATCGCGGATGGGGTCCTGCTGGTTGATGTGCTTTTCAATGACTTCAACGGCACGGCCGGCATCCACTTCGCCGTAAAGGTACGTGCCGGTTTCATCGGTGATTTCGACCAGCGGTTCGCGGTAGCACATGCCGACGCAACTCGTTTTTTTGAGCGTGAAATCGAGATTCTCTGATTCCTTCAGCGCTTTAATCTTATCATAGGTTTTGTTTGCTCCTGCGGCGATCCCGCAACTTCCAAGTCCGACGGTGATTGTTGTTGGCATAATTTATTGGTTATTGTAAAAAAAGGTGACAAAGTGACAAAGTGACAAGGTGACGAAGTTGCAACCCTCATTTATTATTTTTAATTACTCCCTGCTAAACGGATATTCTTGACGATCTTCACCGCTTCATTTCCGGTGAGTTTGCCGTAGGTCTGGTCGCCGATCATCATCACGGGGGCGAGGGAACAGCAGCCAAGGCAGGCAACCGATTCGAGGGTATAAAAGCGGTCTTCGGTTGTTTCCCCGTCTTTGACTTTCAGCGCCTCTTCGAGCGATTCGGTAATTTCAACGGCGTTCTGCACATGACACGCTGTGCCGTGGCATACTTTGATGATGTTCCTGCCGACAGGATTCATGCGAAACTGGGCGTAAAACGTGGCGACGCCAAACATGTCGCTCAGCGGGATGCCGGTTTCGCGGGAAAGCTTGGCAAATGCAGCTTTTGAGATGAAGCCGTAGAGTTCCTGGGCCGCCTGCAGCAATGGGATCAGGTTTCCTTTTTTGCCTTTGTATTTAGCAATGATGGGGTCGAGCAGGGTGAGATCCTGGGCATCGCCGCTGACAGGAGTTTTCGTAGTGTTGATTCTGGAAATACGCATATAGGATTATTTAAAAATTTAACCACAAAGGACACAAAGGGGTGCACAAAGGACACAAAGGAAAAATGATTTGCAATTCAATGTGCTTAATATCATATTACTAATATTTATTTCTTACCAGGTGATGACGGATATTCGTTTCTTGCCGTCCATCCGCACGGTTAGAGGTTTTTCAAATTTAACGATTGAAAAATATTCTGTTTTCCGGATGTCTTTCTGCGCCTTCAGAACCTCGTAGCGGATATAACTATCTGATAATTCAGGCTGAACGCAGAAGTATCCCACATTCATGGAGGTAACATTGTGAAAGAAATGGGAACCGGATGACGCATCCAGCGGAAAGCCCTCCAGGCTGGTTTCAACGATCACCTTGGCATTGCTGATCTGCGGCCACACTACCGGGATCCCGATCCAGCGGTCGCGTGTTCCCCAGCGCCCGGGGCCGATCAGGATATATTTCTTCCCTGCCTTTCCCATCTCTGCATTGATCTTTTCAATTTCGGCAGCCATTTCCACCGTTTTTCCCTTGTCAAACGTTTCCGGATCCACGAACACCACTTCGTCAATGGTGTCGATCATGCCGTTGCCCATCTCCTTTTCGGAATAGAGCAGGATTTCATCTTTTTCTATTTTCGCCATGTCCACCTCAAAATCGGCGACATTGCCGATCAGCGGTTTTATCTGGAGCAGGTAAAATGAGGCTTTGTAGTTTTCGTCCTTGTTCAGGTCGATGGCAAATTCTATTTCCACCGGGGATCCGAGGGCTTCTTTCACCACATCAAGCACCACCTCGATGGTTTTGGCCATCGGGATGTAGTTGTATTTCAGGATGTCGGCAAAGTTCACCACCCGTGGCCCCATGTCGCGCAGCCCGGCAGAGATCCGGTCATTCTCGAGCGAGTACACCGATGCCAGGTGCTTCAGGGTTCCGTGCATTTCGGCATCGTAGATGTCGAGTTTGCGCAGGCCGGCATCCTCGCCCTCCAAAAGATTCACATTCTGTTTCTTCAAATCAACGGCATAAAAATAGACCTGCGATCCCTTGTACTGGTCTTTCGCCGAATTTATCTCGAGGTTCGGATACTGGGGCGCAAAGCGGAATGCCTTTTCGCCTTCCACCACATAGCGGCCCAGCCCGAGCGCCACCACTGCAAATCCTTCCTCGGGTTTCATGTGGGCAAACGGATAGTAGTTATAAGACTGCGCCACCCCGCTGATGTGCGGATAGAAGACCTCCTGGTACTGGTTGCCTACCACCTCCTGGATCACAACCGCCATTTTTTCCTGTTCGATCCGGTAATTAACAGCCTCGACATAGCCCTTTGCGATGGGAGAGTAAACCGATGCGTACACCAGTTTGATGGCATCCATCAGCTGATCCAGCCTGACCTGATGGTCGGGATGGTTATTCGGAATCAGGTATGTTTCAAATATGCCGGCAAAGGGTTGATTCTGCGAATCTTCAAACAGGCCTGACGACCGGATGGCCAGTGGTTTGGTGATGTTTTTGATGATGAGCTTCAGTTTCCGGATCAGGGTTTCCGTGAGTTTACCTTCGATGAACCAGCGTTTGATCAGGTCATAATCGGTTTCATACACAGCCTTTTCACGCAACTTGTTGCGATCGAGAAAATACTCGAATTCGTCTGTCCCGATGATGGAAGTTTTCGGCGTGCGGATGTTGATATTTGGTAAATGCTGCTCAAAATTGTAATTGTAAATCAGGGTGTTGACAAAGGCCAGTCCCCTCCCCTTGCCCCCGAGAGCTCCTTCTGTAAGGGCCAGGATGTTGTGTTCGTCCTTGATGCACGACTCCTCAAACGGGATCACTTTCCCTATATTCTGTTCATTCCTGAAATTCTGGATCACGTTGAACAGGTATTCGCGCAAGGATGCCGGGTCTTTGAAATCGGTCACCTTGGCCGGGTTGAGAATCTTCGCCACCTGGATCTCCCCGCGGGCCATGAGCCAGAGTGAGAAATGGTCTTTCCGGGCATGGTACAGCAGCGATTCTTCGGGGATGGTCTGCAAAAGGTCTTCGAATTCCTTGAGTGATTTCGCAACGGCAATCTGCCCGCCTTCCTTGTCGCGGTATATGAAGTTTCCGAATCCAAGGTAATGCGTGATAAAGCTCCTGAAATCAACCAACAGTGTTTCAGAGTTCTTGTTGATGAAGGAGGCTTTCAGCTCGTATGCCTTCTGGGCATTGTTTTCCTCCGACGACTGCAAAACGATGGGCAGGTCATGCAGTTCCTTCCGTGTCTGTTTTACCAGGTGGAATCCCGCGGAATCATTCAGTTTCCCGTCTTTTTTAAATTTCACATCCGAGATGAGGCACAGGATGTTATCGCGGTATTTGTTGAAAATATAGATCGCCTCCTCATAGGTGGAAGCCAGCAGGATCTTGGGACGCGCCTTCAGCCGCAGGATGCGGTACAGTTCGTCGGTGGTCACATCCTCGATGATGTTTTTAGTCTGCTCGAGCACGATGTTATAGAGCATCGGCATGTAGAGGGAATAATACTTCGACGAATCTTCAACCAGCAAAATCACGCGGACCATGCCGATGGTGGTGTCATTCTCAACATTGATCTTATCCTCCAGGTAGTTGATCATGGCGAAGAAAATCTTCGAATCCCCGTTCCAGACGAATACGCGGTCGATCCAGGTAAGTTTTTCCGGTTCTTCCTCATACACCGCAATGTCGGAATTGCTGTTCAGCAGCAGAAAAACGGGAATGTACTGGTAATTGACCTTCACCATTTTACTGAGTTCGAGCGGAAAGTGCTTGTCCGTGCCAATCATGATGATGATGAGGTCGTAGTGCTTGGTATTGAGCTGCTCCATCACCTCCTCGGCAGTCGAAACGCCGGTGATGCGCGGCATGGTGCTCAGGCTGAGCGAATAAAACTCACCAAGGACGTGCTCGGAGAAGCGTCCTTCCTTTTCAATGCTGTAGGCATCGTAGAGGTTTGCCACCAGCAGGATTTCCTTGACCTTGAAAGGCATGAGGTCGTGATACAGATCGCGGTTGTAGTTGGTTCGGTTGAGAAACGTCTGGAGCAGTTTCCTGCTGTATTTGACCGGCAGGGAAGGGTCCAGCTTAGGCTCGCCGGTATCTTTCTGTACTGTTTTGCGCAGGATCGCCTTGCCTTTTATCGAGTTCAGGTACCCTGTGATGATGTTTGCCAGGTTGATGATCAGGTGTCGTTCTTCTTCAAGGAACGGACCTTCGTATGAGGGCTGGAATGCTTTCAGGTAGCATACCTGGATGTAGCCTTTCAGGTTATCGATTGTTTCAAACTCCTGTTTTTGCGACCATTCCGTTTCGCGGAAAGCCGGCGTTTTCACTTCCACATTGCCGTATTTGATGCGGCAGGCCGTATATTCGGGATATTGCCATGCTTTGGGCAGGATCAGGCATATCTGGTGCAGGGCCTCCTCAATGGGTTTCCCCGACCGGAGGATGGAAGTTGTCTGGTTGATCGCCGCAAGCTCTTTGAGCCGCTCGCGGGTAATATACCGTCCCTCCCGCCCTTTCACGCCGTTGAGGTATCCTTCGATGAGGCTGGCAAGGTTGATGACAAGGTTCCGTTCCTCTTTCAGGAAAGGGCCTTCGTCGCAGTCCCTGAACTCACGCAGATAATAAATCCCGATGGTGCCGCTCTGGCTGTCGATGGTTTCAAAAGCCTGCTCCTGCCCCCACTGCGTTTCAACAAATCCGGGGGTAATAAATTCCATTTCTTCAAACCGGATCCGGGCGACGGCATGCTCCGGGTACTGCCATGCCGCGGGCAGGATCTGGCAAATCTCATACAGCGTTTCCGGAATTGACTTCCCGGCCTTGAGGATGAGCGTAGTGTCGTTGATTGCAGCTAATTCCTTGAGCCGCTCCTGGTTTTCAAAGACCAGTTGCTTCAGATCAATCGTTTCGGGGAGCGGATTCCCGGGTGTATTTTTTTCGTCGGTGGGCAGCATGGGTGTCGTGGGATGAAGGGTTCAAAATTAGCACAATCTTTTCAAAAACCTACCAGGATAAGAACGTTTTTAAAAAGTGATTTCAGCACGGCCAGCCTGCCTTATCTTATACGTATTTTACGTATTGTAAACTACGTGTATTTCTTATTCCATTGAATTGTAAATAATTATCAAAAAAATGTTCTGATTTTTAACTTTGCTGTCGGAAAAAATGTTTAATATTGTGAATTATTTCACACGTCCTTAATTTTCAACACTCAATCATTAATTTAATTCATCCACTATGAACAACGACATGTTAAAAAAGCTGCTCGACGAATTCATGGCCAAGATTATTGCCAAGAATCCGGGTGAAAAAGAATTTCATCAGGCTGTAATGGAAGTTGCCGAATCACTGATTCCTTTCATTGAAGAAAATCCCAAATACAAGCAAGCCAAAATCCTGGAACGGATGGCAGAACCAGAACGTGTGATCACGTTCCGCGTACCATGGCTGGACGACAAAGGTGAAATCCAGATCAACCGCGGTTTCCGCATCGAGATGAACAGCGCCATCGGCCCTTATAAAGGCGGAATGCGTTTTCACCCGACGGTAAACCTTGGCATCCTGAAATTCCTTGCTTTCGAGCAGGTTCTGAAAAACAGCCTTACCACACTGCCCATGGGCGGTGGCAAAGGTGGAAGTGATTTTGATCCCAAAGGAAAGAGCGACAATGAAGTAATGCGTTTTTGCCAGAGCCTCATGACTGAATTACAGCGCCATATCGGACCCGATACCGACGTACCCGCCGGTGATATCGGTGTTGGCGGCCGCGAAATCGGTTTCATGTTTGGCCAGTACAAACGTTTGCGCAATGAGTTCACCGGCGTTCTTACCGGCAAAGGGCTTGAGTGGGGTGGATCACTGATCCGTCCGGAAGCTACTGGTTACGGCCAGGTATATTTTGCTGAAGAGATGCTGAAGACCCGCGGTCTTGACTTCAAAGGCAAAACCGTTACCGTATCAGGTTCTGGTAACGTAGCCCAGTATGCCACTGAAAAAGTGACAATGCTTGGCGGTAAAGTAGTCACCCTGTCTGATTCAGAAGGCTACATTTATGATCCCAAAGGAATTGATGCCGACAAACTTGCTTTCGTCATGCATCTGAAGAATGTGAAGCGCGGACGCATCAAGGAATATTGCGACAAATATCCTGAAGCTTCGTTTGTGGCAGGTAAACGCCCATGGGAAGTAAAATGCGACATCGCACTCCCAAGCGCAACCCAGAACGAAGTCGATGCAAACGACGCCAAGGCACTGATGGCCAACGGTTGTTTCTGCGTTTCTGAAGGAGCCAACATGCCTTCGACTCCTGAAGCCATCGAAGTTTACATTGAAAAGAAGATCCTGTATGGTCCCGGTAAAGCTGCCAATGCCGGCGGTGTTGCCACTTCGGGTCTTGAAATGTCACAGAATTCGATGCGTCTCTCATGGTCGCGCGAAGAAGTTGACATGCGTTTGCACAACATCATGATCGCCATTCACAAAAATTGCGTGAAATGGGGAACCGAACCTGATGGATACATCAACTATGTTAAAGGAGCCAACATTGGTGGTTTCGTGAAGGTAGCTGATGCAATGATGGCCCAAGGCCTTGTTTAGGAACTGACCAGTTCATTTTGATTCGAGCGGGGGTCCGGGAAACCGGGCCCTCGTTTTTTTATCCTATTCTTCGGGAATCTTCCCACCTGCAAAAAAGGAAAGCAGCACAATGAAGCCGGCATACAAAAGAGCGGTGAAGAGCAGTACCAGGGAAGACGCCATCATCCCGTAGCGGGGAACCAGGACCAGGTTGAGGCCCACATTTGCCAGTACGGTTATGCCAAGGGCGATGAGCATGTATGACGGGCTGTAAAAAAGCTCCAGGAAACGCTGAAACAACAGGGCGACCTGCCAGGCAAAGGCTGCCAGCATGACCGGCAGATAGATCAGCCAGACATTGATCTTCGGAATCCGAAGCAGATCGTCGAACAGCATCTCCTTGGAAACCATGAAAATGATGAAGAAGATAATAAAGATCAGGAACTCAAAACTGAGGGCTTCCCTGATCGCAACCCAGGCTTCGCGCTTGTGCCTCGAATTCCAGTGTTCCACTATCTTTGCCTGGTACGAAAGATATATAGGGAAACTTGCAAACGTGATGCCTTTGAACAGCAGGTCTTTCAGTGCCGAATACATCCCGGCATCGCGGTATCCAAGGCATTCCATGATAACAAAACGGTCGGCCGCCATGAGGAGATGGGAAAAGAAGAGCCAAAGGGTGATACCATACCCGAATTCTACCACTTTTGCCGAGAACCGGCTGTCCCAGTAAAGATGGTGAAGATCGACTGTAAGCAGTCCTTTCACGCGGATCAGCGTCCTCAATATCAAAACACCTGCCAGCCCGATCACCATGGAGCCGAACAGCAGCATGGCGGACTTCCAATGAAAAAAGAAAAGGCCGACAAGCACCACGATCATGATCAGCACCTGGTCGGAGCCTTCCAGGATCGCTGTGCGGATGGATTTGTTGTATGCCTGGAGAATTGCCTGGTGAAACAGGTAGAAATGGTTCAGAAATGCAAAAAGCGCCACCAGGCACAATTCGAACCACGACAGGTGAAAATACCAAACTCCCAGTGCAACCACAATCAAGGAAGAAAAAATGGCGGTAAACAGGGTCATGTCAAAAAACCGGCTCATCACCACGCCTGTCTCTTTTGGCATTCCTGAAAGAAACCGGAGAATGCTTACCTGCACCCAGTGAAAACTCAGCGTGATCACGATCAGCACGGCATACAGTATCAGCGAATACCTGCCATATTCCACAGGCCCGAGAAACCGGATGGCAAGGACGATCACCACCACATTCACGATGGCAGGAATAAAACGGCCGGTAAGATATTTTATGATTTCTCTATTCATGGCAGGGCAACGCCAATCGCGACATTGCGTTATTTTCCGGCGGATTCATCTTTCAAAAAAAATGGCTTTGGCCGCAACACTTTATCAAAAGTAAAATACTGAATGATCGTAAAATCCTTTCCGCCGTTCACTGAAGCATACAAACGGTCAAGATCATAGGGAAGCGGAGCCCCCTTCGGATCAGTCTGCCCGTCGGGACCCTTCTTGTGATAGGTTTTTATGGAAGTGCTAACACCCGCCGTATCGGTGAGCGTGATGATGATGAATGGCTGCGACGCCAAAATCGAATCTTTGCGCACCTTGTCCATGTCGTTCAAGAGCGCTTCATAATTCAGGTTCCTGAACCCGGATAAAAAATTAAGAACCTTAAGCGTGTCGTAATTCACAACTTCCTTATTGTCAGACAGCGATACCAGCGAAAATTTATTTCTGCCATTGCTCCTCACCTCATAGGAATATTCCGGGGTTGAAGGAATCTCGACCTTCACGCCGGCAATTTCAGGAATGGATTTACGGAAGATGTTGTAATCGCGCCAGTATTTCTCGATCGGGCTGTACCTCGGCGAAACAAATCCCCTGAATCCCGGGAGAAAAACAATGAACGGGTCGGCAGAATGTTCCATCAGCATGAAACAGCCCTGGTTGCTCGGGGTGGCACCGCCCACATAATATACTTTTGTCAGTTTTTCATGGGGAAACCACCGGATGATGCCAAAAAGATCGATGCGAAATACCCGCTGATAGATTTCAACTTTCACGGAATTCACAGCAAGTTCCCTGATGATGTTGTCGTGTGCCGCGAAAGCAACAGGTTGCTGAACTTCAAGCTCAACCATGGTTTTGAGCAGCAGGTCTATGCTGATGTTCTGGCCGCGGTACTTGTCGTTCACAGTCCAATGTCCCTGCCCGGTTTTGGTGAGGGTGACACAGTTGTTGTTTTTGTCGGCCATGAAAATCCTGGTAACGCTGGCCGAATCCTCCAGTTTGAAATCACTCAGCGATCGCCTGAAGGTGGTTGTGGATTGGGTAAGCCACAGCAGCAGGGCAATCAGGGCCAGTGCGATGAAGACAATGAATATCGTTTTGTTTTTTTTCATAATTAACCTTTTCGAACCGGGCCGGCATAGGCATGTTTGCGCATCCTGTATTTTATCATCCCGAAACCGGTGATCAGCAGAACAGGCAGCAAAATATTCAGCAGCTGCCAGAACACCCGTTGTTTCGCGACCTTAGACGTATCCAGCATCCTGAGTTTCAACGCACGGGAACGGACCGAAATGAGCCCGGAATCATCGCATAAAAAATTGACCGCATTCAGGGCCAGGTCTTTATTTCCGAAAGTCTGTTTTGTGTACTGGTCATATCCAAGGGGTAACGGATATCCCTGGGAATAATGGAATTGATTTTTAACAATATCCCCATCCGTTATGACGATCATTTTTGTTTTTTTGCTTTTGGATTTGTAGCCCAATGCCGGGTTGCCCGACAATTCGGGCGGAATGCGGAAAAGAAACGCAGAAGCAAATTCTCCTTCGAGCAATACCGCCACCGGCAGCGGGCCCATATTAAAGGCACGTTCGTTCGGTTGCTTTTTCAGAATTTCAAGATCGATCAGGGCCGGGGCCTGGACGGTTCGGGCATACGGCGAAGTTTCAAGCAGGATTGTCTTTTTAATGCCGGGGGCGGCCACCGTGTCGAGGGTGCTGAGGAATTCTGTTTTGATGGCGTTCAGCCCGTTCACGATGGGATGATTGAGAGACGGCATGAGAACCGGGAAAAAAAACCATTTAAAATAGTCAAACTGAGGCTGGTTTCCGATCTGGCCGGTTTTAACCGGGATGGGAAGGGCATTGAGATCCTGCACCAGGTCGACATTCGGACGCACACCATAATTGAACAGCATGTCTTCGAGGTTGATGTCGTTAGGCAGCCCCATGGTCGAGTTGTACTTCTGCAGGCTGTCCATGCTTGCATACACCGGATCGATGAGCCACAGCACTTTCCCGCCCCTCATGATGAACTGGTCGATCAGGAATTTATCCCTTTCATCAAAAGGTTTTGTCGGTTTTGCGATGATGATCGCGCGGTATTTGTTGATCAGCACATCGTGCGAACTGTCGGTCTTTATTCGAAGCGCCAGGCTTGTGATCTTGTTGTTGAGGATGACCCGGTCGACGTTGTAGAATTCAGACAAAGAATTCTGCAGGTCGATGGTTTCCATCTGATCGAGTTCGCCCTGTCCCTGAATGATGGCCACCCGCGGCTTAATTGCCGTGGTGAGATTCTTGATTGCACTTGCGAGGTTGTATTCGAGCGACTGGATGCTGTTGTTCAGCACTTTGTTGGGATCCTCCTGCAACTGCGCCATCAGCAGCTGAACGGGAATTTCTTTGCCGTGGTATGAAACCATCGCACCCGGGAAAATAATCAGCTGCGAGGAGGCTCCTTTTTTATTTACCCGCAGATCGGTCGGCTGCAGCCCGCGCTCAACCAGCAGCCTGTAGGCATCGTTGCGGTCTTTTTCGTTGGGATTTTCCGAAGGATTTACAAACTGATACTGAATATTGTCGCTGTACGCCCTGAATTCATCGAGCATTTCCCTGGTTTCATTCGACAGCCGCTGGAAACCGGGAGGCAGGTCGCCGGTGAGGTAAACCTTGAAAAATACGACATCATCGAGTTTCTTCAGCAGTTTTTTAGTCGCAGGGGAGAGCGAATAGCGTTTTTCGGCAGTAAGATCGAGCCGTGTGTTGACAAACATCCCGATGAAGTTGACCAGTACGACGATGGCAATACCCAGCAGCAGCCCGGTAATGTTACCTCGTTTGATATCTTTCTTTTTGCTGGTCATTAAACCTTAAAGTGACAAGGTGACAAAGTGACAAGGTGACAAATTGTGTTTTTCATACTGCTGGGTGCTACCATTTGCGGGTTTCGAGCGAGAGTTTTGTCAGCAGGATGAAGACTGCGGTTAAGCTGATGAAATATACCAGGTCGCGGGTGTCGATCACGCCGCGGCTCATCGAGGAATAATGCGCATTGAGCCCCAGCGACTGGATAATCAGCCCGGTTTTGCCCGAAACAAGGAATGTATAGACAAACTCAAACCCCATGTAGAGGATGAAGCTTATGAATACTGCGAGTATGAATGAAACTATCTGGTTATCGGTGATGGAAGATGCAAAAATTCCGATGGCCACAAAGCTGGCACCCAGGAAGAAGAGCCCGGTATAGGATCCCCAGATGCTTCCCGAATCGAGGTTTCCCGGCGGCAAACCAAGCCGGTATACCGAGAAGTAGTAGACAAGTGTCGGCAGCAGGGAGATCATGACCAGGACCACGCCGGCAGCATATTTTGCCAGGATCACCTGGAGGTCGGTGAGCGGCTGTGTCATCAGCAGTTCAAGGGTTCCGCTCTTTTTTTCATCGGCAAACGACCGCATGGTGATGGCCGGTATCAGGAAAAGGAAGACAAATGGGGCGATGATGAACAGCCCGTCGAGACTGGCAAACCCGAAATCAAGCACATTGAACTCGAGCGGAAATACCCAGAGGAACAGGCCCGTCATCAGGAGAAACACTGTCATGACGATATAGCCGATGAGTGAGTTCAGGAAACCGTTGATCTCTTTCTTAAAAAGCGTCAGCATCTGCGCGTTGATTAAAGGCGTGCAAAATTAGCAATTTTCGGGCTTCAAATCGCATTTGCCCTGAACAATTTATGGTACCTGGCGGGTAACATAGCTGGTATAATCTACCAGCCTGGGCTCGTAGGGCTCTTTCAGGAGATGGGACGAAATCATGAAATCTGCGGTGGAGCGGTTGCAAGCCGTAGGAATGTTGTAAACCACGGTAATCCTGAGCAATGCCTTAACATCGACATCGTGGGGCTGGGGCTGCATGGGATCCCAGAAAAAGATGAGCAGGTCGATTTTCCCCTCCGATATCATGGCGCCGAGTTGCTGATCACCTCCAAGCGGGCCAGATTTCAGCTTGAGGATGTCGAACGTGATTTTCTCTTCCTCCTCCAGTTTGTTCAGGATTGTTTCCTCAACCAGTTTCCCGGTGGTTCCGGTACAGATCAGGTGGTGCCCAAGGAGGGTTTTATAATTGAATTCCACCCATTCCACAAGGTCTTTCTTGCGGTTATCATGACCGACCAATGCAATGTTCTTTGATTTTTCCATTGTTGTAACTCTATTATTCCACCTCGACGGTAACCAGCTGGTCCATTTTCAATCCAAGCAGGCTGCTGGCCTTGCCTTCGCGGATGGCAATTTCGATATACCCGCTTGTCGAAAAAAGCGCAAGCATGTCTCCCTGGTTTACATCCTTATATGATTTGCTGATTTCTGTAATGCGGTAATTGTGGGAGCGAAAGGTAATTGCAAATTTGTGATTTTTCACGGCAGATTTGAAAAGGGCTTCGGTGATGTTGATAAAGACATTCTCGTAATTGTCGATGTAGATGACTTTTCCCTTGATCATATCTCCCTGGATCACCGGCTGAAAAGCCATTTTGCGCAGAATGTTTTCTTTCGGGAAGCCGAGTTGTTCCAGGGATTTTCCGCTGGCAATATGGCAGGCGACCTTCACAAACACATCGCGGGTTGAGAAGGTGAAATAGTCGGAATCCTGCATGATATCCAGTTCGATGATTCTCTCAGGCTTGTCGTCGAACAGCAGGGAGAAGATGCCATTGTCGGCGCCGATGAAATAATGCCCGTGATGGCAGACCAGGGTATGCGGGGTTTCAACCGCCGCTTCGGTGTTGATGGCCAGGATGTGAATGGTTCCTTCCGGGAAATTCGGATAGGAATTCCGGATGATGAAGGCAGCCTGGTTGAGGTCGAATGCAGGGATATGATGCGATATGTCGACGATAAGGGCATCGGGAATCAATTTCAGAATGGCGCCCTTTACGGCCCCGGTGTAGTGATCCTTAAGTCCCCAGTCGCTTGTGAGCGTAATAATTGCCATGGAAATATTCGTACATTTGCGTATTCAAAGGTATAAATATTTCATGAGCGAGAAGCTAATTAACATTGATTCCTTTCACCCGCTTGATATTTTCGGCGCCAATGACCAGAACCTGGAAGTCGTCCGCAACTTTTTCCCGAAGCTGAAAATCGTATCGAGGGACAACTTTGTCAAAGCATTCGGCGAGGAGTCGGACCTGCTCGATTTTGAAAGCAAATTCACCACGCTCCTGCTGCATTTTGAAAAATTCGGCAGGCTGACCAAAACAGACATCGGGTTATTGCTGAATACGGAGGTTAACGGATCTTCTGCTGTTGCGGAAGTGCAGAACGATGTGCTTGTGCACGGCAAAAACGGTTTATTGGTGAAGGCGAGAACGGCCAACCAGCGCAAACTTGTTGACAGCAGCCTGAAAAACGACCTGGTCTTCGCCATCGGCCCTGCCGGCACCGGCAAAACCTACACGGCTGTTGCCATGGCCGTGCGCGCACTGAAAAACAAAGAAATCCAGCGGATCATCCTTACCCGTCCGGCGGTTGAAGCCGGCGAGAACCTGGGATTTCTCCCGGGCGACCTTAAGGAGAAACTCGATCCCTACATGCAGCCTTTGTACGACGCGCTCGGCGACATGCTCCCGACACAAAAGCTTCTGCAATACATCGAGGAGCGGGTCATCGAGATCGCCCCGCTGGCCTTTATGCGCGGCAGGACGCTCAACAATGCCTTCGCCATCCTGGATGAGGCGCAAAACACGACACCCAGCCAGCTTAAAATGTTCCTCACGCGGATGGGGGCAGCTTCAAAATTCATCGTAACAGGTGATATCACCCAGATCGACCTCCCGAAGAACCAGGTAAGCGGATTGAAACATTCTCAAAACATCCTCAACAGGATACCCGGGATTGATTTTGTTTACCTCGACAAATCGGACATCATCCGGCACAAACTGGTGAGCAGGATCATCGATGCGTACGAGACCGGGGATGAGGTGAGACAGTAAAATTCCATTGTTAAGCCGTAGGATCCGGCTATTTCCCGCCGCAGTTTTTCAGGTACAGCAGCCTTGCGGCTTCATGCCCGGCCGAGCCTGCCGTTTTGAAATCGCTGCATGCCGGTTCTTTGCTGCCGGTTTGCAGGTAGCACAATCCACGGAGATAATAGGGTTCGGGTGATCGCGGATCGATGGTTATAACCTTTGAAAAATCGGCGATGGCACCAGGGAAGTCCTTCATTTTCTGCAATGCAATTCCCCTGCTTGTGATGGCCGCCACAAATCCCGGGTCGAGCCTGATGGCAGCACTGAAATCGGCGATGGCTTCTTTCGTTTCTCCCATCTGGTCAAGCGCCAGTCCACGGTTTGAATACGCAGAGGCATTCCCGGGAAACTTCTGAATGAGAATGTTGAAATCATCGATGGCCTCTTTGAACCGGCCCATTTTTCCCTTTGCAACGCCCCTGTTCAGATACGGGCTCGGATCACCGGCATTCAACCCGATCGCTTTGTCAAAATCGAGAATCGCCCCGGCCTGGTCCCCTTTCTGATCCTTCAGGAATCCGCGGTTTACATACGATTGAGCAAAATCAGGATTCAGCGAAATTGCTTTGTTGAAATCCGAAAAGGCGCTTTGCAGCAACGCATTGTCGTTTCTCGCGATTCCCAGGTCCTTCTTTGCCGTTCCGCGGTTATAATATGCATTGTCATAATCGGGATTGCCTTCAATGGCCTTGTCGAAATCATCGATGGCGCCGGTATAATCCTTCGCCCGGTATTTGATGCTTCCGCGGTTATTCCAGGCGACAACGGCTGCGGGCTGTTTTAAAACCACATCGTTCCAAAGGTCAAGGCTCGTTTTCCAGATCTGCGTGCGCTGAAAGGTCAGCACGCCGAGAACCAGGAGGTAAACCGCCAGGATCAACGTCACGACCGGCCTCAGCGATTTATACTTTGAAACTGCGTAATGATACC
>JBAXDH010000042.1:0-29243 GCA_037141055.1 bacterium
AACCCCCTCCCGGCCTCCCCCAAACGGGGGAGGGGTGGTTGGATGGCGCATCGCTGACAAGGCGGCGATGATCTCTTCGCGGGATTGGTCGGGATGTATGTTGATTGACTGCGAGGGCAGGAATTCTTTTTTCTCCGACGGAAGGCGCGGGACCGTATGAATGAATTTTTTCAGGTCGATGAAGAATTCAGGATGATTCTCCAGTCCGGGGAATATTTTTTTCAGGGCTTCAGTAAATGCCTGGAAAGGTTTCACAGTGAACAGTTCATCCTCCTGATAGATTCTGAACCGGTGATCGATCGGCTGCAGGTAGAGATCCTCCTCATCCATTTCGCAATACAGATTCCGGCCGGTTTTATCCCCAAGACGGTTTTTACTGCCATGTTCATACCCGAACGCTTTTTCGAGGTGGATGTAGCGGTGCGATCCCTGGCATTGGAAACACAGCTGGAAAAGTTTCTGATGCCGGCTGTAATCACGCAGAAAATTCATGAAAATTTCGAAGTCCACCGTCGTTTCCATGAATTTCGAAAGTTTGTCCCTGAAACAACTGTAAGCAGCATGATCAATGGTCGCTTCGGGGTACATCGAATGGATCCAGCCGCTGTTGTGGGCCACGTAGGTAACCTGCTCATGCTCGAGGGCCCTGCGGGCGAGGGATGAAAGCTCGGTGCCGTTGAACCACATCGATTTGGTGACAATGCGTCGGTTGTTGGTCAGCACCCCTTCGTCGACCATCACAAAATTCTGTGAATGGAGCGGGGTGCCCATTAAAAATATTTTCTCCAGCGGCACTTCGGCCACAACAAACAATGCTGCTGCGTACAAACAGGCCAGCGATACACATTCCCCGGCGCCGGCTTCATGGTTCGGCTTGAACCGGAACGCATTCATCGCCTCCACCGTTTCGGTTTTCCAGTAAGGAATGATGTCCGTATCGAATTTATCCAGCCCGAAATGGCGGCGGATGTCCATGTCGAAATAGTACTTATCCCCTTCATACCCGAAGAGGGCGTTCGACTTTGAAAGCATGTCGATATCGACGAATTCGCTGAAGCGGCTGATTTCGGTTTCTTTATCGGTGAGTCCCCATGTTTCAAGGTCGAGGTTGAAGTTGTAATGATCCATCACATACTGCTTCACACGGTGGATCTTTTTAAGCGGCCCCATCTTTTTTATCCCTGCAAACCAGGGGTCATCCCGCCATTTCCAGATTTCTGGCGACATGATATTGGCCAGCACCAGCGCGTACAGGAGATCGGGAAAGATGAAAATCTCCATGTCGCTGAGGGTGAAGGCAGAACTATATTTTTCGAGTGTTTTTCTATCCATAATTAACACGATGAAGAAACTGAAACAAGGTTGAAGAAATGAGGTGACAGGGTAACAAGGTAACAAGGTAACAGGGTGACAGAGTAAAAAAGGAACCTGGTTACGCGGTTAATATATTCCAACCTTGTTACCTTGTTACCCCTTTACCTTGTTACTTTTTACAGGGTGCAAAGATACTAAAAACGCCCGGAGTGATGCCCCGGGCGTTTCGATGATCATGAAAAAGGTTTTATGTTATTGTACGACCAGCTTGAGGGTCTGACGCACATCCTGGCTGGATATCCGTATAAAATAGATGCCTGCCTGCAGGGAGGAAATGTCCATCCTGTAACTGCCGGTCAGGTTAACATCGGGCTGACTTACCACCTCTGATCCGAGGGAATTGTAAATCCGGATGTCTGCATTCATCGTGCGGACCGGGATGACCGTTACGCTGCCGCTTGCAGGGTTCGGGAAGATGCTGATCAGTTTCGATCCGCCATGCTCCTGAACGCCAACACCGCCTGCTGCAACTGCAACAGTGAAATTGGTTGAAAAGGAGCTTACACCGCAGGAGTTGACGCTCTTTACCTTCACGCTGGCAGAACCTGTGAAAACGGGATTCCAGGTTGCTGTGCCGGTTGTGGTGCTGCCATTCATGGTTCCTGCTTCGGCAGGCGTGACTTCCCAGGAATAGGTTGTGGCGTACTGGCCTCCCGAAGTCGTGTAGTCGGTGGTTGGCGTTGAACCTGAATAAACGCTGGCAGGGCCTACCGGTGCACCCGGGGTCGCCGGAGCAGTAGGATCAATGGCTACAACAGCCGAGCCGGTCATGGTATTGGTGCAGTTGCCGGAGGTGGTGCCTGCAAGAACGGTATAGGTGCCTGCTGTCATCTGTGATCCGAATGACAGGGCATTGCCGGTTCCTGCCACAACATTCGTCGTAGCCGTGTTGTTAAGATACAGGGTGTAGTTCGTTCCCGTTTGCGAACTGCTAAGGCCGACAGCTGCACCCGTGCCGCCGGTAGCACAATACGCTCCTCCTCCGGTCACATTAAATGCGGTTGGTCCGGCACTCACGTTGATACTCAGGGGTGAAGACCAGACCCCTTCGCAGCTGCCGTTGATCCCTTTTACTCTCAACGTGGCGGCGCCGGTGAACGTGCTGCTCCATGCAATGTTCAAGGATGTTCCGTTCGGATACAGCGCACCGGCATCTGCCGGAACAAGTTCCCAGGTATATGTGCTTGCATTGGTGGCACCGGTTGTAGTGTAGGTTATGGACCCGGGATTCATGCAAAGTGCCGTCGATCCTGTGGGAGTCGCAGCCTGACCGGGCTCCGTGCTGATGGTGATGTTGAGGAAAGGTGTCCACGGGCTGTTGCCGCATGCATTGAGCGCCCTTACTTTAAGCTGGGCGATGCCGGTAAAAGCATTATCCCAGTCGATGAGGCAACTGGCGCCGTTGTTCGTTAACACACCCGCTGTAACAGGCGATAATTCCCAGGTATAACCTGTAGTATTGGGAACGGCATTGGTGGTATATGTTTGATTGGGAGGATTGATGCACATCGCATTGTTGCCCTGGGGGATGCCGGGGGCAACCGGAGCACTGTTTACGGTGATGTATGCAGGTTTTGACATGGATCCCGCCTGGTTTCCGGCAAGATTGAAAGCATTCAGGGTAACATCATAGGTGCCGAGAGTGTTGTATGTAACAACAGGATTTTGCAAAGTGGATGTGGCAGGGGTTCCGCCGGGGAAACTCCAGTTCCAGCTGGTGGCACCGGTTGAAAGGTCGGTATAATTAACTACAAGTGGTGTGCAGCCGCTGGTGGGGGTGCCTGAAAAATTCGTTGGCAACGGAAGTGCCAGTGCGTTCAACATTTTTTTAGCGCCGTTATAAATGGTTTTTGTAGAGTTGTCCTGCACAAAAGCAATCAACTCACAGTTGTTGGTTACCCAACCCGGATCTTTGGTGAAATTAAGCGTGAGCGTAACGGTATTGCCGGATGCAAAACTGATGTCGGTGCCTGTGGCTCCGGGAACCATAATCCTTTCTGCATCGTTGATCATGGTTTGTCCGAACCATGCATATGCTATCGATGATTCAGTAAGGGCGAGGTGCGCCTTCAGGGAAGTGCCTGTAATTGGAGCGACTTTGGTGATGGTGAGGGTGATGGTATACAGGTTCCCTACGTTATAACCGGCAATGTCGATGGTAAGCGGCGACAGTACATTGTATTGCTGGTTATACAACGGGAGATACTGTGCATACATGCTGGCGGTCTGGCTGCCTCCAACATAATTCACCGTGCCGTCAAAATAGGCGGTAGGGTAACCCGTGATGCCATAATAGCTGGTTCTGGCTGCAGCCTCGGGGGTATTAAAAGGATCCCCTGCATTATAGCTATGGTATTCGATCACTGCAACGTTGGCTCCGTTGGTAAGAAGATCGTGGGCGCCCATCGCTGCACCGGGACAATACTGACACCCGGTGCCGGTACCGATCTCAAGGATCACCATGTTTCTTTGAACAGGCTGAGAAACAGCCATAACAACCATAAAGGCCGCAACAATACTGAGTAAAAATTTTTTCATAAATAGTGCTAATTGATGAGAAATGAGTGAAATATCGGCGCAAATATAACAATTATTCAGCGTGTTGTAAGGGGGATATCTTATTTCGTTAAACCTTTCACAAATATTCCTCAGATGTGTTCATTGACGGCAACATCTTCTAATTTTTTTATACTTTTGCTGAACACAAAATCGAGCATCATGTATTATTCAGGACAAGAAATCGTTGAAATTGCTGTCAGAATCGAAGAAAACGGCAATGAGTTTTACATTGCCGCTGCTGAAATGATCCCGGGAAGCAACGACATCAAAGGTTTGTTTTATGACCTTGCGGAGAAAGAAATCCTTCACATTTCCATCTTTCAGAAGCTTGCGGAGAAGTTTGATGCCGAAACATTTGATTTCGAGGCCCAGGATGCCTCAGACTATATCAACCACCTGGCCGAATCCCATATTTTCGGTAAGCCAGATTCCGGGAAAAACCTTGCCAAAAGCCTGAAAACTCCAAAGGAAGGACTGGAAGTTGCCTTCAAATTCGAAAACGACAGCGTGGCATTTTACACCGAACTTCTGAAATACACCCGCAGCGATTCAAAAAAACTGGTTCAACAGATCATTGACGAGGAGAAGGAGCACGCGGAGGATATCAGGAAATTTCTTTAGCAAGTGGGAGTGAGCAAATGACAAGTGAGCAAGTGACAAGTGAACAAGTGAACGGGTAAACAATCAGATTCGCATTGTTTGCATTGTTTGCATTGTTTGCATTGTCTGCATTTTTGCATTTCTTTCACAGGAGTCCAATCACCAGGAACGGCAGCAGGCCGATGAGGATCACCAGCAGGGTCATGAAGAACAGGTGGACCTTGTAGGGCATTTCCACGGTCAGCTTTACCCCGTTTGATTCTTTCAGGTACATCGCAATGACAGGTTTGAAATAATAAGCCACGCTGATGGCCGACCCGGCAATTGCCACAATGACCAGCCAGACGAACCCTTTATCCATCGCAGTGGCAAACAGGTAATATTTTGCCATAAAACCTGCCAGCGGAGGGATGCCTGCAAGTGACAACATGGACACGGTGAGGCAGAAAGCCTCCAGCGGATTGGTTTTAGCCATCCCGTTCATGGTGCTGAAATAATCGCTGCCATGCGCTTCCCTGATGAGAATCAGTATCCCGAATGCCGTGATGGTTGCAATGGAATATGACAGTGTATAAAGCAGCAATGCGTTGGCCGACATGGAGCTGAAAGCCACCACTGCCAGCAGCATATAGCCCGAATGGCTGATGCTTGAATAGGCAAGCATGCGCTTGAGGTTGGGCTGATATACGCCTGTGAGATTTCCCAGCAGGATCGTAAACGCCGCCATGACCCAGATGGTGGTTTCCCAAACACCATGTATGCCATGGAAGGTAAGGGTAAAAAAACGAAACATGGCCACAATGGAAGAGGTCTTCACAACGGTTGCCATGAAGGCGGTGAGCAGTGTCGGCGTTCCTTCATACACATCGGGAGCCCAGAAATGGAATGGCACGATGGCAATTTTGAATGCCAGCCCGATGATGAGCAGGAAAAGTCCTGCCAGGAACATGGGCGGATAGGTTCCTGCACATGCATCCACGAAAACCGAAATCCTGTGCAAATCGAACGAGCCGCTTGAACCATAGATCAGTGCAATCCCGAACAGTAGAAACCCCGAAAGGAACGACCCGAGCAGGAAATACTTCAGCGTGGCTTCATTGGATGTGATGGCCTCCTTGTGGCTTCCGGCCAGGACATAAAGGGCGATTGACAGCGTTTCTATTCCAAGGAACAGCATGATCAGGTTTCCGTAGGAAGTCATCATCACAGCCCCGGTGAGGGCAAAGATCATGACACCGTATATATCGTCGAGCGGACGTTGAACTCCACGGTAATAATGGGCTGCCAGTGAGAATATCAGGAATGTTGAGAATATCAGCACCATGCTGAAGGCGACCGATACATTGTCGACGATGATCATCTCATGGTAATAAGCCCTGGGAATGTTCCAGTCCATGACCGTAAGGACCATGGTTACAGCTAATCCCAGGAGGATCACCGGCAGCAGCCATGATTGCTTCTTCATGATTCCAAGAAAAAGAACCAATACACCAAGGATTGTTGTTGAAATTATTGTTGTCATTGGACAAATTACGGGTTACATTATTTTCCTGAGCTTTATGAACGTTCTCTGTGGTTCTCTGTGTGAATGCTCTGTGGTTCTCCGTGAAACAATATTACACTGAGATACACAGAGAAGACACGGAGGTTCACTGAGGAATTCTATTATATTGTTGACCATTCATTTTCATACCTACCTTGTATAATTTAAAATCTGCAGCACATCCGGTAACGCGGTATCCAGGAATAGACCCGGGAAAAGCCCGATCCAGAAGATCATCAGGACAAGCGGAATAAACACTGTCATTTCGGCCCATGACAGATCAGTAATATGTTCTGTGATTTCGTTGGTTTTACCGAGGAAAGTCCGCTGGTACATCCAGAGCATATATACTGCACTGAAGATTATGGTCAGACCGGCGATGGATGCAAACAGCCAGGAATATTCAAACAACCCCAGCAACAGCAGGAATTCGCCAACAAACCCGTTTGTAAGCGGCAACGCCACGCTGCCAAGCAGGATGATCATGAAAACGATGGCAAGCCGCGGCGCTTTGATGGCAATGCCTCCAAGATCGGCAATGTTCCGGGTTCCGGTACGTTTTTCGATGATGTCGATCGCGATGAAGAGCCCGACAATGTTAATCCCATGAGAAACCATCTGGATCACCGCCCCTTCCATGGCATGCGCTGTGAGGGCAAAAACCCCGGCGGCGATCAGTCCGACATGGGCAATGGAAGAGTACGCCACCAGCCTTTTCAGGTCGCCTTGCCGGATGGCAATGACCGAAGCATACACGATCCCGGTAACGGCGAAAATGATCACGAAGGGTGCAAATTGCTGCACGGTATTGTGGCAGATGGGTATCATCCAGCGGATCATGCCGTAAATTCCCATTTTCAGCATGATGCCGGCAAGAAGCATGCTTCCGGCTGCAGGCGCAGTTGTATAGGTATCGGGCTGCCAGGTATGGAGCGGGAAAACAGGAATCTTGATGGCAAAGGCAATGAGGAATGCCAGAAATATCCAGGTTTGCTCTGCCGGAGTCAGTGTAACCGCATAAAGCCACTGGAAGTCAAATGAATGAGGCAGCGGTGTTTTGTAATACAGGTATACCAAAGCAACCAGCATGAGCAGGCTTCCAGCAAAGGTGTAAAGAAAGAACTTGAACGTGATCCGGATGCGGTCGTTGCCGCCCCATACGGCGCAGATGAAATAGGCAGGGATGAGCGCCAGTTCCCAGAAGATGTAGAAAATCAAGCCGTCAAACGACACAAAAACACCGACCAGCGCCATCTCCATCAGCAGGATAAGGCTGTAAAAGGCGGAGGGCCGGGCGTATGAATGGCTGAAAGAGGACAGGATGATAACCGGTGCAAGGAATGTCATCAGCATCACCATCATCAGGCTGATGCCGTCCATGCCGAACTTCAGGCTAACGCCCATGCCGGAGAGCCAATCGGCTGTGAAAAGCAGGTTGCAGTGGCAGGAGGTTTTGTACTGGATGAATGCGGCCACGGCGACCCCGAACTCAACCACAGACCCGGCCAGGGCGAACTGCCGGATTGCTTTTTCCTGCCTGATCGTCAAAAGGATCAGCGACAGCGCCAGGGGCAAAACTATGAGGATTACAGTCAGCATCGGTCAGATCAGGATATTAAGGAACAGGATCAGGATGATCCCTAAAATCATCATGAACATATAAAAACCAACATTCCCGGTTTGAATAAACCGCACGGTGTTACCGGTCCACACCACCACGTTGCCGACCCCGTTCACGATCCGGTCGATGAAGCGGAGTTCGACGGTCTCATGGAGAACCCGTGAGAACCAGAGAACCGGTTTTGATATGATGAGGTCGTACAATTCGTCGATATAGTATTTGTTGGCAATCAGTTTCACCGGGAAGGAACTTCCGGCTTTCTCCGGAAGGATTTCCTGCGGGTGCTTCACAAAACAAAACCAGGCAAAAAATACCATGCCCAGCACCCCGGCAAGGGTAATTCCCATGAGCGACCATTCCAGTGATTCGGGAACCGACGGCAGCGCGATGGCATGCGCATCGGCAAAAACCGGCGCCAGGAAATTCTCCAGGCCGCTGGTTCCGCCAAACAACCCGGGGATGTTTAGCAACCCACCGAATGCCGCAAGCACGGCAAGAACGATCAGCGGCACGGTCATTATCCCCGGCGATTCATGCATGTGGTGGAATTGCTCTTCCGTTCCACGGAATTTCCTGAAAAAGGTCATGTAAAACAACCGGAACATGTAAAATGCGGTCATCAGCGACCCAGTGACCGCGACGACCCACATTGGGCCGGAATGTTCAAAAATGTGCAGCAGAATTTCATCCTTGGAGAAGAAGCCCGACAGTGGCGGGATCCCTGCAATGGCAATGGTTCCGATAAGGAAGGTCCAGTATGTTTTCGGGAGCTTGTTTCGCAGTCCGCCCATGTTGCGGATATCCTGCTCCCCGCCCAGGGCATGGATCACGCTGCCGGCCCCAAGGAACAACAACGCTTTGAAGAAGGCATGGGTGGTGAGGTGGAACATCGCCCCGGTGAACGCACCCACGGCAAGCCCGGCGAACATATAGCCCAGCTGGCTGATGGTGGAGTAGGCAAGTATCTTTTTTATGTCGTTCTGAAATATCGCAATGGATGCGGCAAACAGCGCCGTGGCCAGTCCGGTGATGCCGATAACGGCCATGGTGGCCGGGGCAAGCGCATACAGGATGTTCGACCGGGCGATCATGTAAACGCCGGCAGTTACCATGGTGGCCGCATGGATGAGTGCGGATACAGGCGTGGGGCCTGCCATGGCATCGGGCAGCCAGGTGTAAAGCGGAATCTGCGCGCTCTTGCCAACGGCCCCGATGAACAGCAGCAAGGTGATGGCCACGATGGCGGGATCTCCTGCCTGCATCGATTTTGCCTGTGCAAATACCTGCACGAACGACATGGAGCTGAATGTGGTGAACAACAGGAACATTCCCATCAGAAATCCCAGGTCGCCGATCCTGTTCATTATAAAAGCTTTCTTGGCGGCATTGTTGTAATCATGGTTTTTAAACCAGAAGCCGATGAGCAGATACGAACACAACCCTACTCCTTCCCATCCGATGAACATGATGGGGTAATTCGCTCCCATCACCAGCAGCAGCATGAAAAACACGAACAGGTTCATGTAAGCGAAAAACCTGTTATACCCGGGATCTTCCTTCATGTAGCCCACTGAATAGACATGGATGAGAAACCCGACCCCTGTCACGATCAGAAGCATCAGCACCGAAAGCGGATCGATAAGGAAGGCGAAGGGAATGTCGAGGGGGCCGATGTGAATCCAGGAGAAGAAATAGTGAAATGGCGAAATAGTGAAATGGCGAAAATTGAAAAACACGATGACTGATAAAATAAATGAGATCATTATCGTTCCGGGGCCGAGGATCGACGTAATCGCTTTTGGAATAGTCCGAAAACCCAACCCCAGGATTAGAAATCCCAGAAGAGGCAAAACCGGTATTAATATGACAATTATATCCATTTTCAATTGTTGAATTCCTGTGTTTTAACCATTTCGGTATTTCGCCATTTCACAATTTTCCTTCTCACCATTTCAATTTATTAAGCACGTTAATATCAATCGAATGGGTCGTCCGCGAGATGAGCACCACGATTGCCAGCCCGATCGCAACTTCCGCGGCGGCCACCACCATGATGAAAAACACGAAAATCTGGCCTGCCGGATCGTTGGTGTACGCCGAAAACGCCGCCAGCAAAAGGTTTATCGAATTAATCATCAGTTCAATCGACATCAGGATCACCAGGGCGTTGCGCTTTATCAGCACACCGATCACGCCGATGCTGAAAAGGGCCGAGCAGAACACGAGGTAATACTGGATCGGGATGGAGGCCAAGGTGCTCATTTAATTGGTTTTGAATATCGAATATTGATCGTCATATCTGTTCTTTCTTTCCCAAAAGAACCGCCCCTACCATTGCCGTGAGGAAAAGTACCGACGACAGTTCGAATGGGATGAGGTAGTCGTGGTATAAGATCCTGCCAAGATTTTTCACCAGCCCGATCTGGGTTGTGGTCGGGTCCTGCAGCGCCCTGATATCATATCCCCTGAAAATGCCTACCAGCGTGAGCATCAGCATTCCCCCGGCAATGAAGGCCATGATGTTCACCCACATCGGCTTTGGCGACCGCTCGTCTTTGTTCAGGTTGAGGAGCATCACGGTAAACAGGAACAACACCATGATGGCGCCTGCATACACAATGACATGGACAACTGCCAGGAACTGGGCATTGAGCAATACGTAATGGCCTGCAATGGCGAAAAATGCCAGGGTCAGGAAAAGCACCGAATGGATCGGCTTTTTCGAGACAAGCACCATGACGGCTGAAAAGAGGGCCAGGATGCTGAGGAAGTGAAAGATATACTGTGTGAACATGATTTAAATAAATTCAAAGATTAAAATGCAACGATAAAATGCAAAATTGATGTCCTGCATTGGCACCTGCCGTCCTTTTGCATTTTGACTTTGGTTTCAGCATTTTGCATTATTGTTATCTATTATGCTTATACTTTTTATTCTTCTTAAACTCCAGCACTTCCGGCGTTTGTCTTTTGGAAATGTCGATTCTTTTCGCAGGATCAACCGGCTCAACCAGAATATCTTTGCCGTAGATGAACTTATCGCGTTCATATTCGGACTTTACAATTTCCCTGGTCAGAAAAATGGCCTCCTTCGGACACGCTTCTTCGCAGTCGCCGCAAAAAATGCACCGGAGCATGTTGATCTCATATACGACCGCATATTTTTCCTCCCGGTAGAGGTTTTCCTCTCCCGGTTTCCGCTCAGCCGCAATCATGGTGATCGCTTCGGCAGGGCAGGCAACGGCGCAAAGTCCGCACGCGGTGCACCTCTCCCGTCCCTCATCATCTCTTTTCAGAACATGTTTCCCACGGTACACGTCTGAAAATTCGCGTGTTGCATCGGGATACTGCACCGTCGTCTTTTTCCGGAAAAGGTGGCCGAAGGTGATGCGCATCCCGCCCAGGATCGCCGGAAAATAGATCCTCTCCCGGAAGGTCATCTGCTTGTTGGAAACTATTTTGGATCTATTTGTTAAGCTCTTCATTTTATTGATTTAACAATATCACCACCCCGGTAATAACCACATTCAGAATTGCCAGCGGAATCAAATTTTTCCATCCCAGTTTCATCAGCTGGTCGTAGCGGAAACGCGGGAGTGTCCAGCGGATCCACATATATATGAAACCAAAAAACGTAATTTTTGTAAACAGCACCATGAAACTCACAAAGGCAAAAACATTCGGTGAAAGCCCGAGTTTATCCAGGCCCGGGAAATGGTATCCCCCCAGGAACAGCGTTGAGATCACGGCTCCGGAGATAAACATGTTGATGTATTCCGAAAAAAGATAAAAGCCGAGCTTCATGCTGCTGTATTCCGTATGATATCCCCCCACCAGTTCGGTTTCGCACTCCGGAAGATCGAACGGGGCACGGTTTGTTTCGGCAAAGGCACATATCAGGAAGATCAGGAATCCAAGGGGCTGGTACAAAATATTCCAGTTGAAGCCCTGCTGCTGGGCAACAATTTCACGCATGCTGAGTGATCCGCTCATCATCACGATGGAGATGATCGACAAACTCATGGCCAGTTCGTAACTGATCATCTGCGAAGAGGCCCTTACCGCGCCAAGCAGGGCGTATTTGTTATTGGACGCCCATCCTCCGATCATGATGCCGTAAACACCGATGGAGAGAATGGCAAAAATATAAAGCACCCCGATGTTCACATCCGCCACCTGCAATGGGTAGACTGTGCCGCTGATGACAAGGTCGGGGCCCCACGGAATGGCCGCACTGGTGAGCAAGGCGATGAACATGGTGAGTGACGGGCCCAGGATGTAAAGGAATTTATCGGCCGAGACGGGCATGAACTCCTCCTTGAAAAACAGTTTAGCCCCGTCGGCAAGTGGTTGCAACAGCCCCCACGGGCCAGCCCTGTTCGGGCCGTGGCGATCCTGGAACCATCCGGCAACCTTGCGCTCAATCAAAGTGGAGTACATGGCCACGACAAGGCTGAGGACCAGGATGAAGCTGGCAAGAAGGGTTTTATATATGATTTCTGTTACCATATTGCTTGCAATTACCTCTCCCCGACCCTCCCCTTGGAGGGGAGGGAGACGTTTGTGAAAGATGGAAAGGATTTCATTTTATATTTATCATTTAGAACATATTTATTAAAAAACTGTGCTCGTCCGGGCAGCGCTTCCCCCTCCCCTCCAGGGGGAGGGCCGGGGAGAGGTCATCCATGAGGTTTCATTGTTCCTTCTATCGGGTCTATCACCGACTGTTCCTTCCTAACTTCATAATGATTGGCCGAAACAACCGACTGTCGTTTGACATGCCTGGGGCCTTCGATGGTCCAGTCACCCAATTCCTTTTTTTCAAAACGGCATTCGTTGCAGATGAATTCTTCCACTTCGCCAAACTGGTCTTTTCGCCCGGTGATGCGGTATATCTCGTTTCCGAACATCCAGGCCGCCACTTTTCCCGAACATCTGGTACATTCGCGATGGGCATTCATTGGCTTCAAAAACCACACCCGGCTTTTAAACCGGAATGTTTTGTCGGTCAGCGCCCCAACCGGGCATACATCAATGACATTCCCGGAAAAATCATTTTCGATGGCATTGCCGATTAACGTACTGATTTCTGACACATCACCGCGGTACAGAACGCCGTGCAGGCGTTTATCGGTAAGCTGATCGGCTGTATAGACACAGCGGTAGCAAAGGATGCAGCGGTTCATGTGAAGCTTGATGTTTTCGCCGATATCGTTCGCCGGAAATTCGCGGCGTTCATCTTCGGTGGCAGTATCCTCCATGCCATAGCCAAAGCTCAGATCCTGCAGATCGCATTCGCCGGCCTGGTCGCAAACGGGGCAGTCGAGCGGGTGGTTGAGCAGCAGGAATTCAACGATCCCTTTGCGCGCATCAACCACTTCGGGGGATGTGAGATTCTGAACCACCATGCCATCCTGGACCGGGGTGCTGCACGAAGCCACAAGTTTTGCCATCGGCCGCGGGTCTTTGGCTGATGATTGCGCCACCTTTACCAGGCATGTGCGGCATTTCCCGCCCGAACCTTTCAGCTTTGAATAATAGCACATGGCCGGGGGAACGATTTTGCCCCCGATCCTGCGTGCAGCCTGAAGGATGGTTGTGCCATCTTCCACTTCGACCAGGATATTATCTATTGTGACTTTTATCATTTCCTTACCAGTACTTTATACCTGTTCCCGATGCCGGAATCATGGATTCGATTTCCAGGTCAAGGGCACCATGATGAATATTCTTTACTTTCTCCGGGTATTTTACATGATATTCAAATTCGCCCCGGAAATGCCTGATTGCACTGGCAACCGGCCATGCCGCCGCATCGCCGAGCGGACAAATCGTATTCCCTTCGATATTTTTTGCAACCCGAACAAGCAAGTCAATGTCTGACATTTTTCCCTGCCCGTGCTCGAGCCGGTATAAAACCTTCTCCATCCAGCCTGTACCTTCGCGGCAGGGTGAGCATTGCCCGCACGATTCGTGGCGGTAAAAATGGGCAAGGTTCCAGGTGTTGCGCACGATGCAGGCGTTTTCGTCAAAGACAATGAATCCGCCGGAGCCAAGCATGGTACCGCTTGCAAAGTCTCCATCGGCAAGCGATTCGTACGACATCAGGCGCTTTTCACCTTTGGCTGTGTTCAGGATCAGGTCAGCAGGAAGAATGGGAACGGAAGAACCGCCGGGAATCACAGCTTTCAAATATTTGTCACCGGCAATACCCCCGCAATAATCAGGGGAATAAATGAAATCCTCCACCGGTAATCCCATCTCTATTTCGTATACCCCGGGACTGTTGATGTTCCCGCAGGCCGAGATCAGCTTGGTGCCGGTACTTTTTCCCCGTCCGATCTTTGAATATGCTTCACCGCCCATGCTGATGATGGGTCCGACCGTTGCCAGCGTTTCCACGTTGTTGACCACCGTGGGGCAGCCATACAATCCCTTGAACGCCGGAAACGGTGGCTTGATGCGGGGATTGCCGCGTTTGCCTTCGAGTGATTCCAGCAGGGCGGTCTCTTCGCCGCAGATGTAGGCACCTGCCCCGGGATGCACATAAATGTCCAGGGAAAAATCCGTGCCCAGTATCCTTTCACCCAGGAAACCATGTCGACGGGCCTCGCTGATGGCTTTTTCAAGCACGCCGACAAGGTACTTGAATTCACCGCGGATATAGATATAACATGTGTTTACGCCCAGTGCATAGCTGGAAATGATCAGTCCTTCGATAAGCAGGTGAGGCAGATGATGCATCAGGTAACGGTCCTTGAAGGTGCCGGGTTCGCTTTCATCAGCATTGCAGACAAGGTAGCGCGGATTGTCTGATTTCCGGTCGAGGAAACTCCACTTGAGGCCGGTCGGGAAACCTGCGCCTCCCCTGCCCCGAAGTCCGGAACGGTTTACTTCTGCATTGACCTCCGGAGCTGTCATTTCGCGCAATGCTTTTTCCACGGCAGCATAGCCACCATGCTCGCGGTAAACGTCATATCCCCGGATTCCCGGAATGTCAATGTTGGCTAGCAGAATTTTTCCACCCATGTCGAATCGCCCGGTTTATCTTTATTTGCGTATTCCCTCAGATCTTCAAGCAGCTTGTCGACTTTGGCCGGCGTAAGCTTCTCATAATATTCTGTGTTCACCTGGATTACCGGACCGGTACCACAGGATCCGAGGCATTCAACCTCCCTGAGCGAGAAAACTCCGTCGGGAGTCGTCTCCCCCGGTTTGATCTCCAGGACATCCTGAAGGTGTGCCAGTATCTGTTCGCCTCCCGAGATGGCGCAAGGGCCGGTACGGCAGACTTCTATTACATATTTTCCCATTTTGTCAAGATAAAACATTGAATAAAATGTGGCCACTTCATACACCTCGATCGGCTGAATACCCAGCAACGACGCCACATAATCCATTATGTCAACGGTAAGATATCCTCCCAGTTCCTCCTGGGCAATGTGCAATACCGGCAGCAAGGCCGATTTTTCCCGGCCATCGGGATAACGTTGAATTAACAAACGAACCTTCGCCAGTGTCGAGGGTGAAAATTCCACCAAATTGTTCTGTTTTTCAAACAGATGGCGTTTTATATGGTTATTCTGTTCCATTTCTGATCATCATATTTTTCATCGTTGTTGTGGATACGTCCCGTGGTTACGTCCCGTGGTTACGTCCCGTGGATACGTCCCGTGGATACGTCCCGTGGATACGTCCCGTGGGTACGTCCCGTGGATACGTCCCGTGGATACGTCCCGTGGATACGTCCCGTGGGACGTATCTACAAATCACGCGTCCAATTCACCCGCAATTACATTCATGCTGCTCATCGTCAGGATGGCATCGGATAAAACACCTCCTTTGATCATCTCCGGATATGCCTGGTAATAAATGAATCCCGGCCTGCGGAAATGCAGCCGGAACGGGGTTCTTCCTCCGTCACTCACCAGGTAAAACCCAAGTTCGCCGTTTCCGCCTTCCACAGAGTGATAAACCTCTCCCACCGGAACCTCAATTTCACCCATCACAATTTTAAAATGCCAGATCAGGGACTCCATTTTCGAATATACTTCTTCTTTCGGCGGCAGGTAAAACTGCGGAACATCCACATGAAAATTACCTTCGGGCAGGTTTTCAAGGGCGTTGCGAATCAGTTTGACGCTTTCCCTCACTTCCTGCTGCCTGACGCAGAAGCGGTCGTAGGTGTCGCCGTGCGTTCCAACGGGAATGATAAATTCAAAATCGTCGTAACTGCTGTATGGTGTCGCAACCCTCACGTCGTAATCAATGCCGGCGGCGCGCAGGTTTGGCCCTGTAAATCCATAATTCAGTGCACGTTCCCCGCTGATGGGGCCGACACCGATGGTACGGTCCATGAAGATGCGGTTGCGCATCAAAAGCTTTTCAAACTCATGAAGCACTTTGGGCAGGTGGTCGAGGAATTCCCTGATTTTTTTTACTGCGTTCAGCGAAAGGTCGCGTTCGAACCCACCTATGCGGCCCATGTTTGTGGTAAGGCGCGCTCCGGAAACCTCTTCGTAAATCTCATAAACTTTTTCGCGCTCCTGGAAAACATATATAAATCCTGTTAATGCGCCGCTGTCGACACCGATCACACTGTTGCAGATCAGGTGGTCGGTAATGCGTGCCAGCTCCATGAGGATGATGCGCATGTAGTCGACGCGCTTCGACGTTTTAACACCAAGAAGTTTTTCCACCGTCATGTGCCATCCCAGGTTGTTGATCGGCGAAGAACAATAATTCAACCGGTCGGTGAGGGGCGTAACCTGGTAAAAGGGCCTCCGTTCCGCAATCTTTTCAAACGCGCGGTGAATGTAGCCGATGGTTTGTTCAGCATCAACGATCTGCTCCCCGTCAAGCGTCAGGACATTCTGGAAAATGCCGTGAGTAGCCGGATGGGTGGGGCCGAGGTTGAGGGTGGTATATTGCTTGTCTTCCATGTTGTTCACCCCACCCCCTGCCCCCCTCCCCAAAACAGGGAGGGGGAGGGCGGGTGCAGTATTATCGTCCAAAATATCTGTCGTCTTTGTCTTCGCGCGTGGGATCCTCCAGCGGATACTCCTTGCGCATCGGGAAAAAGTCCATGTATTCTACATTCAAAATCCGCTTCAGGTTGGGATGACCTTCAAAGATAATCCCGTAAAAATCGTATGTTTCACGCTCCATCCAGTTGGCCGCAGAAAACAAGCCAGTAACGGATGCCACCTTCGGATCATTGACCGTAACAAATGTTTTAATGCGGATGCGTTTATTTTCAACCATGTTGTGCATATGATAAACCACCCCGAGAGGCAATCCGCGGTCGGGATAATGGATGCCGCACACATCGGTGAGGAAGTTGAAGTTCATGTTCACATCCTCTTTCAGAAACCTGATCACTTCATGTATCACCGGCCTGGCCACTACAAAAGAGAGAATATCCGCAGAGGTATCCATCTGCAGAATATCCTGCCCGAAGGCTTTGTACAACTTGTCGATGATAAATGAATTCTCCATTTTTCCTCTATTCTGGCCTCAATTGCGCACCTACGGAGCGCCATGGGTCTTTATTGCATATTTTCTACCGAAATCCGGCCCCTCCGGGGCCAAAAGCTTTCATCCGCATTCCGGTTTGCATCATTGATGTTTGCATTTTGCTCTTTGCATTATTTAAGTATTCCATAGCCCGCAAGCAACTCCTTGTATTCATCGGAATAGCGCCGCCGTATCGATTCCTTTGCGACCAGGTCCTGCACCTTCATGAAGCCGTCGATGATCTGTTCGGGACGGGGCGGGCACCCGGGAACGTAAACATCGACGGGAACAACCCGGTCGATTCCCTGTAATACGCTGTAAGTATCGAAAATTCCGCCGCTCGAGGCACATGCTCCCACGGCAAGCACCCAACGCGGTTCGGCCATCTGGATATAAACCTGCTGGATGACCGGGGCCATTTTCTTGGCAATCGTACCCATCACCATCAGCAAATCCGCCTGCCTCGGGCTGAAACTCAGCCGTTCGGCGCCAAACCTGCCAAGGTCGTAATGTGCACCCATGGTCGCCATAAACTCAATTCCGCAGCACGATGTGGCAAACGGCAATGGCCAGATGGAGTTCTTCCTGGCCAGCCCGACCACCTTGTCGAGCGTCGTGGCAAATATCCCGGGAGCGGTGTACCCGTCGGGAGGCTCAGCTTTGTTATATGTCGGTTTGTCGGTCGTCATTTTAATCTTCCCAGTTCAATGCACCTTTTTTTATGATGTACCAGAATCCGAACAACAGGAATCCAAGGAACAAAAGCATTTCCCAGAATCCATCCCAGCCGAAATCCCTGAAATTAACCGCCCACGGATAGAAGAAAATAATTTCCACATCGAAGAGCACGAACAAGATGGCAATCAGAAAATATTTTACTGAAAATGGAAACCGGGCATTGCCTTTTACCTCGATGCCGCATTCGAAATTCTGGTCTTTGCGGATGGTGTGGAACTTCTTCCGCTTGCCGCCGATGAAATGCGTTGCAAACATCGTGACTGCCACAAAGCCCAGAGCAACAACCGATTGAACAAGAATAGGAATGTAATCGGAGGGGAAAAATGCCTTATCCATTATTTAGAATTAATCTCGACAAAGATAAGTATTTTTTTATCTTATCGTTAAAATCTTCACAAAGAAATTTTGTGATTTATGATGAACAATGATCCTATTTTGCCGGTTCCCAGTAACAATTTTTCGGCGATGTGATCGCACCTGAAGTTTTCAGTTTCTTCATGGCTTTATCAACCTCTTTGCGATCGACTCCCGACATTTCGACAATCTGTCCTGCACTCACTGGCTGACCGGCATTTTTTATCGTCTGCAGAATTTTTTCAACTGTATCCATCTGAAATTATTTTTAATATCAATCAAAAATACAAAATTCAATCTCCAAACAGCTATTTTTGTTTTTATTTCGTGTCAATGAAAAGATATTTGTCTTTTTTCCTTCTTTTACTTCTGTTGTGTGCATTATCCCCCCGGGAAGTTCCGGCCCAGAATTTTGTATCGATCAGCCCGACAGAGTCTTCCCCGGAGATCATTGGAAAGGCGGCACATGTATGTCCGGCTGAACGCCAGGCAGCATGGCAAGAACTTGAATTCACCGTGTTTATCCATTTCGGGATGAACACATTTACCAACAGGGAATGGGGTGAAAAAGGCACACCTGCCTCTTTATTCAATCCAACCAGGCTCAATGCCGGACAATGGGTGAAAACTGCAAAAATGGCCGGGGCCAGGCTTCTCATCATGGTGGCAAAACATCACGATGGATTTTGTCTGTGGCCAAGTAAATACACAGATTACACCATAAAAAATTCACCCTGGAAGCGTGGCAGGGGGGATGTAATAGCCGAAGTGGCTGCTGCATGTCAAAAGTTCGGCATGAAGCTGGGAGTTTACCTCTCTCCCTGGGATATAAATTCGCCTTTGTACGGGACACCGGAATATAATGCTCATTTTATCAGCCAGCTGACTGAACTGCTCACAAACTACGGTCCGGTGGATGAGGTGTGGTTTGATGGAGCCTGCGGGGAAGGAGCAAATGGAAAACGCCAGGTCTATGACTGGCAGGGATACTATAAAACAATCCGGAAACTGCAGCCAAAAGCGGTGATTGCCATCATGGGGCCCGATGTAAGGTGGGTCGGCACAGAATCGGGGTACGGACGTGAGACAGAATGGAGTGTTGTCCCGATTGAACTTTCGTCTACGGACAGCATTGCTGCTCATTCGCAGCAATCGGGGATGAAAGACGGAACCTTTCTTCCCCCCGGGAATATGATGGAAAATGACCTGGGAAGCCGGGAAAAAATCCTGAAAGCCAAGACACTCATCTGGTACCCGTCGGAAGTTGATGTTTCCATCCGCCCTGGCTGGTTTTACCATTCTGACCAGGATTCGCTGGTGAAAAGCCCCGAACAGCTGGTGGATATCTGGTACAGTTCGGTGGGGCGCAATTCTGTGCTGCTTCTCAACCTCCCGCCCGACCGTCGTGGATTGATCCACGAAAATGATTCGGCTTCCCTTGCCGGGATGAAAAGAATCCTTGATGCCACTTTCAGCAACAACCTGACAGAAAACGCCTTAACTCATAAAACAGACACCACTATCCAGCTGGACATGCCGCATCCGGTGCTATTTGACCGGGCAATGATTCAGGAGAATTTCAGAAATGGCCAGCGGGTCGAAGCATTTGTGCTGGAGGCAAAGGATGGCAGTACCTGGAAAGAAATCATCCGTGGAACAACCATCGGGTATAAGCGTCTTCTCCGTTTTACACAGGTAAAATCATCCAGGATCAGGCTGAGGATTCTTTCAGCGCGGGATGTCCCGGAAATTAAAACATTCGGATTGTTTAAAACACCTTAGTACCGGGATTCGCACAGGATGACAAGCCTCCTGTTGATGACAAAGTTATTTTCACCGGCCACCCGCACCAGATAGGTGCCATTTTTAATTCCGCTTACATCGATCTTAATTTTACCGGGGACCGATTTCCGGGCAAGAATCAGCCTTCCTGAAAGATCAAACATCTCAATGTCAAATGAATGTTGCGGCATCTCAATCGTAAAGTTCTGCACGGCAGGGTCGGGATAGATCTGAAGGCGGGGTGCCTGGCGATCATCACCGGGAATTGCGTTTGAATTACACATCACCTCGTTGAGTCTTTGCCAGATCTGGTCGCAAAACTGGTTGGGAATTTCAGAGCCTGCCGACGATGGAGGATTTCCCATCCGAATCATCACAATCCCCTTTGACAGGGAGATGCTGACGATCTGACCGTTTTTGCCCAGCCCCGCATACATGTCGGAGGGGGCATTAGGTGCATATGAACCCGGAAATACATACTGCACCGTTGGCATCATATACGACGATTTTCCATTCAGCCACCAGAGATAGCCATATGACAGGTTCAACTGTTGCGACGTGTTGACCATCTGGTGCAAATAAGCCGTATCATGCATCAGGGTATCTGTATTCCAGGCACCTTTATGTTGCATCAGCAATCCAAACCTGGCCATGGAACGGACGGAACTGAAAAACACATTGTCGTAATCAATTGTAAACCAGAAGCCGGACATCCCGGTACGCGACATCAGTTTTTGCTGTGTGTACGCATTGATCTGCATTCCTGTTGCGTTGATCAACACCTTTTCGAGCAGGGTGTAGGGTGCATTGTGGTAGGCCCATCGTGATCCGGCATCGGCCTTGAAGATGAGGCATGTATCGATTGTACAATGGTTATCCGGAACATCGTCGTCAAGCCCGGAGGTCATGGTGAGTTGATTCCGGACGGTGATGCTGTTTTCCTGCGAAGGCGTGCAGTTCGTCCACCCAGCTCCCAGGTATTTTGAAGATTTGTCGGTGATGGTTAAACGTTGTTCCTCCTGTGCACAGCCAACAAGGAATGAAGTGACCGTCTTTCCTGCAGAGGCCCAATACCACAGGCTATCCTTCGAAAATGTGCCGAAATACTTTTCCAGCACGATTTTACCGTCTTTCAACACCAGGAATCCTTTGGTATTTTCCTGCCCCAGGAAACTGTAGAGCGGGGCGATTTTATCCGTGCACCAACCCAGTGAACCGGGCGAAACGGTATCCCAGGGGGCCGATTGGGCCAGCGGTGGAAAATACAACCCTTGCGTCCACCCGTATTGAACTGCCAGCGAAAGCAACAGGAGCATGATTCCCACCCGGGAAGAAAATCTCCGGGTACCGCTTGAAATTTCAGTCATATTCCAAAACAGTGATCATTGTTTTTCCGGTATCTCAATTTCAACGGGATCACTGCTGCTTTCATTACAGAACCATCCGCCATCGTCCATAACGGCCTCTGTGATCTTATCAAACGGCACCTTCATGTATTTTCCAACGGCAGAAACAGCAATATCGCCGTTTTCGAGCACGATTTCGCCGGTTCCCTCAAAAATGCGGGGACCCTCTTTCACGATCCTTCCGACGATCCTAAGATCCTGATCCAGGGGAATGGGTTTCCTGAATTTCGTCGTCAGTTCAAGTGTCACGCCCCATTCCTGGCCAACTTTGCCGTTGCCGATCGCCCGGCCGATCGTTTCGTCGAGTATCGCAGCCGCCACCCCTCCATGCATGCGGCCAGGGTAGCCCTGGTGCATTTCCGAAGGTTTGATCAACGCCACAAGCTCGTTTGCGTCCGTTTCAAAAAAAGAGGCCTGCAGTCCAAAATTGTTTTGCAGGCCACACACAAAACACATCTTCGAATTATTTTGCTTCCTCAATACAGCATATTTCATCGTGCTCATTTTCAGTTAGCCGGCTGTGCTTGTTACCGGACGATCATTTTTTTCTGCGTGATTCCTGCCACAGTTTTTAAAACACAAAGATACAACCCCGGTGGGTAACTGCCGGCATCAAATTCGGCATTATATAAGCCCGGGCTTACCCTGTGGTCGAGGAGAACCTGCACGACTTTCCCGGCAGCATTCAACACCGACAGGTTGCAATTTCCTTCCCGCGCAACCGAGAAATGAACGTTTGTAATTCCTTTCGATGGACTGGGATGGACAAGCATGATCCCATCCGCAGTCGTGTTTGTTTCGGCAATGCCAACTCCACCGGTAACAGATTGCCTGATAGCCTGCTGGATATTGGATTTATACAACGAATCGGACTTTTTGTAAACTGTTATCACGATTTCGCAGTTTTCCGGGAGCCAGGCTGAGTCGATGTGCACCGTGCAGGTTCGGGAAACCGAATGATCCGGCGCCCACGACGGGCCGATAAGGGAATCGCCCTTGCTCCAGTATTGCATTTTCCGGACTACCCAATTGTTGAAATAATCCTGACGGAACGGCAGCCCGTGGACATCCGGTGTGCAGCATCCCTGCATGGTGCGGTGCTGCTGCCTGATGTTGTTTTCCGTAACGATTACGTTGTACCGGAAAGAACCCTGCATTGCGCTGCCAAGGTTGGTTGCTTTGAGTGTGAAGTTCACGTTGCGCCCGACAGGATTCCATGTTTTCGACAGGATTTCTATTTTTACGGGGGCCTCCGCACTCGTCGCATATCGCTTTGCCAGAGAGTCCCTTATGGCCGTATGTGGCGTATCGTACCCTAAACCATCAATAAAACCGCTGGGTTCGTAATCTGCATTGAAATAATTACGGGCACTGTCGCCCTGGTATTTGCCAAAAACTGATCCAATACCGTGCAGAGACAGTACGATGGTCCTGGGGAAATCGGGAAGTGCAATCCTGCCTAGGATGGAATCCATGCAGGAACATGGGCCGCAGTCGGTACTTGTAAGATTGTAGATCAATACGTTCCGGGGATTCTGTGCATGAGCAGGAACCAGTGCCAGGATGACCAGGCTGAGTGAAATCAGGATTGTTTTCATGGACGATGATATTTTATCAATTCAAATTTACGCTAAAAAGCGGACCTGGCGAACAGTTCCTCCAGGTAATGGCTTTTAATGCCGAATAATTCCCTGATCGCTGCAATGCTTTCTGCCAATTTTACGGGGGATTTTCGCTGTCCCGGGATTTTACGGCCAACGATCATGACATTTTTTGGAGTATGTTCCGTGGAAATAAATTCAAACACCTTTGTTTTATAACCGTGAGCTTCCAGTATCAGTGCACGGATGGCATCGGTGACGATCTCCGCCTGGCGCTCCTCCAGGATTCCATGTTTTGTAATTGATTTCAGTTCATTGGTTACATGAAACTCTTTGCGTATCTGCTTGTGGCAGCATGGCGCACAAACGATCAGCGATGCGCCTGCCGTAATTCCCCTGAAAATTGCATCATCCGTGGCCGTGTCGCAGGCATGCAGTGCGATCAGGATGTCAATTTTTTCCAGCTTCACATCCCTGATGGTGCCGGTGATGAATTCCAGGTTTGCAAATCCGGCCTTTTCAGCAATGGTGCTGGACAATTTCACGAGCTCCTTTCGCGATTCCACCCCTGTCATCAGCGGTGATTTTTTTTCAACACTGGTTAGGAAATCGTACAGGGCAAAAGTCAGGTAGCCCTTGCCGGAGCCCATGTCGGCGACATGAAATTCTTCGGGCAGCAGGAGTTCCCTGATAAACGGCGCGATCAGTTCAATGTACCGGTTTACCTGCAGGTACTTGTCGTTCATATCCGTACGCACTTCGAAATTCTGGTTCAGGACCCCAAGCTCCCTCAGGTATATGTTGTCTTTCGTGCTTATCACGCGTTCTTTTAACCGGTCGTGACCGAAGGAAGCAACCTGCTGCAGCACAGGCTGGTTCGACCTGATCTTCACCTTTCCTGCAGCTGTCTGGAGCAGCCTGAATGTTTCGCCGGAGGCAAAAACGTCGGCATTTAAAAAATCGCTGGCCAGCGCATTTTTCAGGATATCCATGGCTTCTGCTACCTCATAATTCTTGGTGATATCATTGGTTTTATGACGGTAAACACAATTCAGCCTGAGCCCCTTTTTAATTTCCACGATGGAGAAGATGATGCTTTTCAGATCAGACGATGAATCCCGCTGATTGCTGACAACCAGCCTGATAAGTTCACCTTTACTGATAATGGCTGCCAGTTTTTCGAAGAATTGAATGAGTTGCCGGTTTTCCATGGTACGGTTTTGGAAGAGATTGTTTGAGAAATCAAAATTACCCTTTTCAGAAATGGGTCGGCCGGATTTGTTAACTTTTACGCCAAATTTCCAGGCTATTCGTGCGCCAGGAACTGCGGCGGACGCCGGCTTTTTGTTCCCTGCTCAAAAGAATAGGCAATTTCGATCAGCACCGGTTCGCTCCATGCACGCCCGATAAAAGAGATGCCAACCGGCAACCCGTCAATCATCCCCATGGGAACGGAAATGGATGGATACCCGGGAATGGCCGCCCAGGAAGAGTTTCCTCCTATGTAGTGATCGCCGTTGATAAGGTCTGTGGTCCAGGCCGGGGAACCTGTCGGAGCCATCAGCGCGTCAAGGTTGTTCGTATTCATTATGCGGTCAACACCGTCATCCCTTGTTCCCTTTAACATTGTTTCAAGCGCTTTTTTATAACCGGGAGAAGTAAGTGGTCCTTTGGAATCAGCATCAAGAAGCAACTGCTGGTCAAAGTAGCGTAATTCCACCGTATCTTTTTTATTGAAAGCTATCAGTTCGTTCAGGCTTTTTACCGGGGAATTACTTCCAAGTGATGCAAAATAAGTGTTTAGACCGTCCTTGAACTCAAACAGCATGACCTCCATGGAAGCGTTCTCAATTTTACTTCCAAGTGTATCTTTCAGTTCGACCACAACTGCCCCCTGGTTTTTCAACCATGCTACAGTCTGTTCCATGAGCGAATCAACCCGGTGATGGAATCCCATCGCGCTTCTCAACAACCCGATCCGCTTGCCTTTCAACCCATCTTTTTTTAAAAACCGGGTGTAATCGGTTTGCGACCTGCCGCCTGAAAGCAGTGTTTTACTGTCTCCCGGATCTATCCCGGTCAGCGTACCAAGGCAGATGACAGCATCGGTGACCGTTCGGGCCATCGGGCCGGGCGTATCCTGGGTAAAGGAGATAGGAATCACACCTGACCTGCTTATCAGCCCAACCGTGGGTTTTATCCCTACAATGCCGTTGTTGTTTGACGGGCAAACTATTGATCCGTTTGTTTCGGTTCCGATTGCCACCACGCAAAGATTTGCCGAAACAGCCACCCCGGAACCGGAACTTGAACCACACGGATTGCGGTCAAGTATATATGGATTCTTTGTCTGGCCTCCTGTTCCGCTCCATCCGCTCGAAGAGAATTTTGACCTGAAGTTGGCCCATTCGCTCAGGTTTGCTTTCCCGAGAATCACCGCTCCGGCTTCACGCAGTTTCCGGGCGACATAACTGTCGGCTACCGGGAAAGAATTTTGCAAAGCCCTCGATCCTCCGGTAGCAGGCATTTTGTCATGCGTATCGATGTTATCTTTAAGCAACACCGGAATTCCGTGAAGGGGGCCGCGTTCTTTCCCGGCAGCCAGTTCCCCGTCGAGGATTGCGGCGATCTCCAGCGCATCGGGGTTGACTGCAATCACCGAATTGAGCTTCGGACCGTGGCGATCGATCGAATCGATGCGTGCAAGGTATGCCTTAACAACCTCAGTAACGGTGAACCGGTGTTCGCGGTATCCCTGCTGCAATTGCAGGATGGTCATCTCTTCAGTCACCCTGACCTCTTTCGGGTTATCCTGCTTTTTTACCTGTCCCCCGCAGCTGAATAATGCCACAAGAAAAAATACAGAGAAAACGTTGAAAATGCGATGGGATTTGTTGCTGTTTGGTTTCATGGGTGTTATTTAAGAGAATTACTGATATTCACCAGCTCAAGAATTGTTTTCCAGTTCCTCGTAGTTGCCCGGACTTTGAGTTTTTTCTCGAAGAAATTGTTGCTGAGCTTTGTATTTCCGTATCCATTGGGGCAAAAAACATAGACCGATCTCCCGCTGATGTTAAATTCATCCGGTAAAAACTCCTCCTTTCCGATTGAGGCTGCAAGTTCCTTATCAGGCATCCCGGATAAGAAGGTAACATGAAGTTTAGTGATGTCCTCATTCCTTTCTGTGATGAAGTTATTGTTTGCAGAAATATTCAGCAGTTCCTCATTGCCCAAAACAAGCACCGGTACTTCAAAGCCAAATGTATTGAGAATCCCGGCAGAAATCATGTCTTCGATCCTTTTTGCTGACGGTTCGTGACATTGGAACACAACATTCCCGCTTTGGATATACGTTTGCACCTTTTCGAAACCGAGCTTCATGTACATTTCCTGCAGCGCATTCATTTTGATCAGGTTGTGGCCGCTTACATTGATTCCACGTAATATTGAAATATACGTATGCATCCCTTTAAAGTGTTTTTATCGCCATGATAACCGGATAAATAAGCCCCGCAACCAGAAGCAACGTGATGAAAGGCCTGTTGATATTTTGCCATTTGTAATTTTTCCGTGTAACTGCATCAATGGCATGATTAACCCCGGAAAAAACAAAAAAGAAAATGAAGACAAATAAGATCGTCAGTTCCGCCTTGAGCCCCCAGCCGATGAAATAAACGAATATTGCAACGGTAGCATAAGACAACATGGCAATGGCTGATTGACGCTGGTAGTTGCTGCCTGTTTCGAATCCTTTGAGTTCGGCCGATTTCTTGCCAAAAAACAAACCTTCCAACCCTGAAATACCGGCAATGGCTGTGATGATCACGGGGATCATGAAATGCAGTTGGGCAACAGGGTCATATCCATTGGCATAACCGATACGATTACCATAAAAGAATGCAAGGCAAACAAGGAGAATTCTGGAAATGTCGAGGATTTTTAAGATCATGGCTGTGGATTTCTGACAATTGTTTTTATTTCCGCGAAGACGCTATGACGCAAATATATTACATCCTGCTGATATTGCGAATGCGTATTGATTCTTACATTTTTTCTTAATTCCAATTCTAAGTGTTCTTTTCCTGCGGATTGGTTCCCGCAGATTTTCGCAGATTTGTTACGCAGATTCACGCTGAATTATTGAAACCAGTTTTATTTGCGAAAATCTGCGCTTTAATTTGCGAAAATCTGCGAGAAATATTTTCTGAAAAACAGCAATTGATATTCAATAGCATTGGCCCAGTATGCCCAGGTATGTCTCCCGGGACGCTCGACATAATCGTGGGGAATTTTCAATTGGATCATTTTCGCATGCAATTGGTGGTTGACCTGGTAAAAGAAATCATCAGTACCACAATCGATCATGATGGAAAGCGGCGTTGAAAAAGGCTTATTGATCATGCCGGTGACACTCATGTTCTGCCAGTTCCCCGGGTGCGTTTTAATATCCCCGATCCGTTTGGCAATATCCCATTCCCCCGGGAAAGGCCTCATATCAACCCCGCCGCTCATCGATCCGACGGCTCCGAAAATTTCAGGATGCCGCAAGACCAGGTACAATGCACCGTGGCCTCCCATGCTGTGGCCGGTGATTGCCCGGTGCCCGCGGTCGGCAAGTGTGCGGTAATGATTGTCAATATATTGAACAACCTCTGTGCCGATAAGAGTTTCATAGCGGAAGGAAGAGTCGACGGGGCTGTCAAAATACCAGCTGCTGTATCCTCCATCGGGGCAAACAATCATCATCTGCATTTCATCGGCGTACCGTTTGATCTCCGGCACTTTTTTTAGCCATGTATCATACCGGTCACTGAATCCGTGGAGTAAATATACAACAGGAAAATGACGTTGATTGTTGTCGTAACAATCGGGTTTTACGACAGCACATTTTACCGGCTTGCGCATGCTGGAACTGAATATAACCACAGTATCCACAGAAGCAGCAAACGATGAGGCGCAGAGAAAAGCAGCGAAAAAAAGGAATGCTTTGTGCTTCATTCAATCATGAATTTGCCCCGGCAAAGAAATTTATTATGATCTTCCAGGGTGTAAAAGTAAACCCCTGCAGGTAGGTTATTGCGGGATATAATAATAGTTTTTTCGGTCCGTCCATTCAAACGCAGGACCATTTTTCCGTGAATGTCATAGACTTTCATTTCACCATCGGTAATGGAAAGAGTGGGTGGCAACTGCAAAACAGCGACGTAGTGAAACGGATTTGGATAAACCATTCCGAATCCGGGCATATCGGTGCGGGGATTAATCCCGGTCATTCCTTCCTCAATCTTCAAAAGGCTCAGCACCGGGCCGTATGTCATATCGATGTTATCGCTTGCGCACACCAGGTAACTTCCATCCATGGCTGGAACGACATCCCTGCCGCATTCCCAGTGAGACCAGATGCATGAATCTGCCACGAAGTTAGTTCCATAGGTGGCATCCCATATCTTGTTTCCGGCTGAATCAGTTTTAAGAAGATAAATGTCAGTTCCGATATAGCCCATGTTCACAGGATCATAATAGCCTATTTCCCCGGTGATAAGGTATTCATTCTGATGGTTTATTGTTATTGCATTTGGCAGGTACATTACATCGGCAGAATCATGGTATCGTTTCTCCCAGACCAGGTTTCCGTTAAGATCAGTTTTCATTACCAGTATCCTCAGATCCTGTTCGGCACAATATCCAAGCATCATCCTGCAACCGGGCCCGGCACAGGCATCAAGAAATGTAAGACTGTCTGAATACGTTTTGACCAGCATCTTATGCCCTTGCGAATCAAGCCTGACGAATAAAAAGCTATAACCCCCTGAGATGGCCCACGGCATCTGTCCGAAACAATCGTATGTGCCATCAGGATTGGAAATAATTGTCCGGAAGTCGCTATATGTTCCTCCGTATGCAGGATCCAGCTGAAATTCCCATACTTTGTTGAAGTTTGAATCAATTTTCATCACATACGCATATTGGTCCCCATAAAAAGCCCTGTACCCGCCAATCGCTAATCCATTCGCGCTCTTTGCACTGCATTGGGGTTTCATCTGAACTGTCGGGCTGTAATAGATCGTATCGAATACTTTTTCACCCGCCGGATTCAACATATCGACATAAGCCAGGGGATAACCAGGCGAGGAACCGTTCAATTTTTC
>JBAXDH010000043.1:0-29188 GCA_037141055.1 bacterium
GTTAAGTCAGCCTTGTATATCGGTGATTTTGCCATAAGAATTACTTTCAGTGTCGGGGATAGCAGACTTGTTGATTTTAAACAATTTTTGGAAAATTCCCTGAATCCTGCATTCAGGAGTTATCTGGATGAAAGCAAATTCAGGAATTATCAAATCTTTGACGGAAATCTGAACTGGAATGATTACGATCTGATTTTTCCTGTAGAGGATCTCTATCAGGGAAAGATTTCTTAAAAACAACCTGGTTTTGGCAATAATCCGGATTCTGAAAATCCAGTAAATTTGATTTGATGAAATTAATCAGGATTTTCAAAGATGATATGTAACGAAAAGATTATTGCACTGCTTTTTATCTTTTTAGGACCGGTTGGTCTTATTAGAGCCCAGAACACCCCATGGGATATTATCTATTGCCTGAACGGCGGTGAGAACAAATCAGCGGGCATTTCGTTGCTTGTCAATCCAAACCCTGTTCAAAAACCGGGGTGGAACCTTATTTTCCGGGATGAATTTCAATCCGACAGCCTCGATTCCCTGAAATGGAATCGCAGCACGCCGGGAGATGACGAAAGCGGAGAATGCCTGCGCGGATTTGCAATCAACCCTTCGAATATCGTTATCGAAAACGGGAATGCAAACATTACCAACACCATCGGTTCCCCGCTCCCGGGCTGCCCATATTCGTTTGGAGAGATCAAAACGATGAGCGTCCGCGACACCGCGTTCAGCAGCTTCTATTTTTATTCACCGGGTTACCTTGAAACGAGGGTTAAACTCTACACCAAAACAGGGCAGGGCGCGGCATGCTGGCTCTGGGGTATCGGTACACCTGAAAATCCCGGATCGACAGGGCCATGGAACGAAATTGATATTTTTGAACTTAACGGGGTCAATACCAACATTTTCAATGGGGCATATCACTGGACTTATAATGGAGTTCATGTTTCGCAAAACCACAGCATTTATCTCACCGATTCAGCCCGGTTGTACGATCTTGCAACCAACTGGACCACTTTTGGCCTGGAATGGGATTCGACATCCATCAAATGGTTTGTCAACAATCAGCTGGTTAAGGAGCTCGATTTAAGCAAAATACCTCCTTATTGCATTCACGCGGACAAATACATGCCCCCGGTCACGCCGTTCTGCCTTCGGTTCAATTCGGGGAATAATTCGGTAGGCAACCAGTCGGGGATTCCCAACCCCGGCGACTTTCCCCAATCGATGCTCGTTGATTACTTAAGAATGTACAAAAAATCGGGTCAGAAAGCCTCTCCAATCATTGTCCCTGGCGGGGTGTTCCAGGTATGCGCAACTGCCGTTTCCGCCGGAACGTCCGAAAAAATCATAGGATCGCATTATTACCCGGGAGCGATTTATACCTGGTCGTCACCGGCATTTGAACTGGAAGATGTTTCCCTGCCAATACCGCAGCCCCCGGGGAAAAAGCGGATCTGGCTGAAGCCGAACATCGTTGCAGGTCAATCCTACCCCATTGTTCTTGTGACACAGTCTCCCGGGAACTATGTTGAATCTGACACCGTCATGATGTTCGTTTCCCCTGATTTGCCGGCCATGCCTCCGGATAATTTCTACCCCTCGCAGGTTGACACGCTGTGCCGGTTTGCCGTAGCCACTCCTGCCCTGCCTGGTGTCTCCGGGTTCGAATACAGCCTCGACGGGGCCCAGTCATGGAATGCGGGCAAAATCATCCTGAAAAATGGAACGGAAATATGTTCCTTCGGGAAGTTCAACCCTCAGCAGGATGTCAATTTTGCTTTCAGGGAACAGAATGGTTGCGGTTATTCCCCTGTAAGATATTCAACAATTTCAATGCCCGCAGCGCCCGCCGGATGTAAATGGCCGGCATCAGTGGACGATTCGGTGACCACCGTACCTGGTAGTTTGCAGGCCGGCGCATCTTTCCGCCCGAACCCGGTGTCGGACATGATGACCATTACCATAAATCCCCGGATCGCAGCGTTGCACAACGAATTGGATATCATGGTTTACGATGTATTCGGGCGCCGGGTTGCCGATAAAATAACGACAACCCGGGAAACAGCAATGGACCTGGGTCATTTGCATCCGGGGGTTTACTGTCTCGTCATCCGGGTGAAAAACACCCTCATTTTCAACGGGAATTTCATTAAAAACTGATGTGCCTGTACAAAAAACAATTGACAAACCGGTTTTCATTGATTACATTTACATATCTGTTAGCCCCAAACCGATAAGAACCGAAACTCAATCGTGATAAATTTCGTACAATTGTTTAACGCAATTAAAAAATGAACCTTTCAGCCGAGAAATTGGATATCATTCAAAGAATCTGCGAGATTCAGGACAATGACATAATAGATCTGATAAAAAACATCATAACTGTACCTGATATTTCAAAGTCAGATTGGTGGAATCATATTTCTCAGGAAGAAATGGCTTCCATAAATCGGGGGCTTGAAGATCTTCAACAGGGGAAAGTCCAATCCCACGATCAGATAAGAAAAAAATATGAAAAGTGGCAGCATTGATATCTTGTGTTGCTTTCCTTATTTGACACAAGACAACAGCCTTCTAAAATGAAAGAATAACCTTCTGCTGAAAAATATTTCTTATGAAAAAGTCAGCCCGGATTTTTACCATCGTTTGCCTTCTGATCTTAACCTCTTCCGCGTTCACGCAAACCACCAAAACACTGATCCTCCGACCCGGCCCGCAGGACGGGACCGACGCCGATATCAGGACAGACATGCCCAGGACACCGAATGGAAACAGCCCCGATTTTATTGCAAATGCCTGGACGGCGCAGGGAAACTATTTCGTCCAGCGAAGTTTGCTTAAGTTCGACCTTTCGCAAATCCCTGTCGAGGCAACTGTGCTGAATGCAACACTTTTTCTTTACACAAATCTTACAACCGGGCACCACCAGCTCGATTCAGGCGCCAACGCGGCAATCCTTCTGCGTGCCACACAACCATGGACTGAAGACCAGGTATACTGGGACAACCAGCCCGCTGCCTCCGACCCGGATCCTGTTTTCCTGCCACAGTCAACCTCTCACACCCAGAACTATGAAATTAATGTAACGTCGCACGTGAGCGCGATGGCTGCAAACCCCACCAACAACTACGGGTGGCTCTTTAAACTTCAGGTTGAAGAGAAATACCGTTGCATGGTTTTTACGTCCAGCGATCATCCTGTGGCAGAATGGAGGCCAAAACTGGTAATACAGTATACCGACTGCCAGGTTCCGGTTGCTGGGTTCAGTTACTTTGTCAACTCCCCCGATGTAAAATTCACCGACACTTCATCCAATGCCACCTCATGGAACTGGACATTCGGGGATGAAACCTCTTCGACACAGCAAAACCCTTTGCACCGGTATGCATTTCCGGGCAGGTACCCGGTCTGTCTCGTGGTAAGCAACAGTTGCGGCAATGCATCCGTCTGTGATACGGTTGAAGTACCCTGCGTTCCACCGGAAGTTTCCTTTGCCTATTCAAATGACCACACACTTGTTAGTTTCATGGACACCAGCTACTCCTTCAACCCGGATTCCCGGTTATGGGACTTCGGCGACGGCACCACTTCAACATTGCACAACCCTGTTCATGATTTCGTTGAAAGCGGCATTTACAACGTCTGTTACACCGCGACCGATACATGCGGAACGGATGTTCAGTGCGACCGTGTAATGGTATCCTCGCTGCTTATACCTGCCTTCTCCGCGTCTCAGACTGAAATCGACGGCCTCACAGTTTCTTTTAATGACTGTTCCGTAGGCGCGAAAGCATGGCAATGGGACTTTGGCGACGGAACTTCCTCTGTTGATCAAAACCCCGTTCATACCTACAAGCAATACGGTGTATACAAAGTATGCCTGTACGTTCACAATAATATCATTTCCCTGACGGGATGCGATACGATCATTATCATCAGGGGAAAAAATTCCTCCAATATCAGCAGCATTATTTTTTATCCCAACCCTTCCCCGGGAACCGGCAAAGTCTCCTTCGCGATTTTTGAAGATTCGCCCCTGGTCAGCATTACCATCTTCGATTTTGAAGGCCGCAAAATCCGGACCGGGTCTTACACAAATGTAGGCAGCAACATGCCGGTTGAAATGGATGTCAGGGGATTGGGCAAAGGGACCTATCTCGTCAGCGGGTCATTCAATAACTACCGGAAGATAACGAAACTTGAAATATTCTGATTGCCTAAACAAGTTCGAATGCGCAGAAATAGTAGTTGTTTGCCGCACCGATCAGGTTGAACTTCAGGTAAAAGCTGGAAGTAAACAACTGAAATGCAAGAAATTCATGCATGGGGACGTTGAACTGGTCAAACAGGATGATGTCCCCTTTTTTCAGGGAGGGTGCGAGCATGGTAAGCACGTAAAGTGTTGAAGTAAACAGGTCGGCATCCATCAGGATGACTTTCTTGCGGTCTGCATCAAGTGTTTTTACAAAATCAGGAAGGGTATCCTGGAACAGCCCTTTGTGAAATTTCACGCGGTCATCATTGATTACAGGAACATTGGCCGTCATGGCTCCCTGTTTAAATCCGCCCCAGTCCTCCGGCAACCCTTCAAAAGTATCGAACCCGCTGAATGACGATGCAGGGTTGCTGTTTGCTTTGACCCACCAGTCGAAGGAATATCCGCCCGACACCCCGAACTCGAGGTAGCTGACGGGCTGATCAAGCATTTTTTCCTTTAAAATGTAATCGTATAATTTGTAGCGCTTGTTATAATCCCACTTCGGTGAATAAAAATCATTGAAAGCAATGTCCCTGTTCTGACTGATCCACTTCGATGCCTTTGACATGTAGGCGAGCGTGAGCAGGAAACCTGAAACAGGTTCGATGAGAACATGGAGCTTAAACCGGTAAAAGAACCATTTAGTCTTCCTGATCAGGGTTATTTTGAAGGACATGTTGCTGATTTTTTGAATTCAGGGCAAAAGTAGAAAAAATCTTATCATTAAAATATGATTCCAGTTTGGTAGTTTCTAATTATTTCGTATTTTTGCACTCCCAAAATAAAGAACCGATGACAAAGAGAACATACCAGCCGTCCAACAGAAAAAGGAAAAACAAACATGGTTTTCGCGAGCGCATGGCTACGGCAAACGGTCGTAAAGTACTGGCTGCCAGAAGAGCCAAGGGAAGAAAAAAATTAACGGTATCCGACGAGAAGTTAGACAAAGAATAATACTTCTTTACTTGATTGACAGGATCAATCCGATTTTCACGTAATTTTGTTTTGGAAAAAGAAGATAACATCAGTTTATCTTCTTTTTTTATTTTACCCCTTCAATGAAATCCTAAGCCACTTTTATGAAAAACATTGATTTCAAAAAGCTATTACCTTACCTGGCAGCCATTGTTTTTTTCCTGGTAGTCACCATCGCTTATTTCAGCCCGCTGCTTGAAGGAAAAAAAATCCTCCAGGGCGACATTGTCAATTTTAAAGGCGCATCAAAGGAAATTGTCGATTTCAGGGTAAAAACGGGCCAGGAAGCACTATGGACCAACTCGATGTTCGGAGGAATGCCGGCATACCAGATTTCCGTAAAATATTCATCCAACCTGCTGGGGTATCTCGACGACCTGATGACACTCGGGTTGCCGCATCCGGCCAGCCTTGTTTTCCTTTACTTCATCGGGTTTTTCATCCTGCTGCTGGTGATGGGTGTCGACCCGTGGCTATCAATTGCAGGTGCGACGGCCTTTGCCTTCTCATCCTATTTTTTCATCATCATCGATGCCGGGCATAATTCGAAAGCGCATGCCATCGCTTACATGGCGCCGGTCATGGCAGGTATCATCCTGACCATGAATCGAAAGTATCTCTGGGGAGGCCTGATGACGGCTGTATTCCTGTCGCTTGAGGTCAAGGCAAACCATCCGCAGATCACCTACTACCTGGCCATGATCGCATTGCTCTTCGGATTGTTTCAACTCATCCAATCCGTCCGTATCAAAGAATATGCGCCGTTCCTGAAAGGAGTCGGGGTTCTCTTTATTGCCCTTGCGTTTGCTGTCCTCACGAACCTTACGAGTTTATGGGCAACCTGGGAATACGGGAAATATACCATCCGCGGAAAAACAGAGCTGACCTCGGAGAAGGGAAACAGGACATCGGGACTTGACAAGGATTATGCAACCCAATGGAGCTATGGCATCGGCGAGACAATGACCCTGCTGATACCTGATTTTTACGGCGGTTCTTCAAGCGCCAGGATCAGCACCAATTCCAAAATAGCGGAGGCCATGAAAACCAATGGCATCCCCGATGGAACCATCAGCCAGTTTACCAGCCAGCCTTTGCCGTTCCTGTATTGGGGGGCACAGCCCTTTACATCGGGACCGGTTTACGTTGGTGCGATCATCATGTTCCTCTTCCTGCTCGGGCTCTTCATTGTGAAAGGGCCGGTGAAATGGTGGCTGCTTGCCGCAACTGTTCTCTCGATATTGCTGGCATGGGGACATAACCTGATGCCACTTACGGACTTTTTCCTGAACTATGTCCCCGGGTACAATAAATTCCGCGCTGTTTCCATGATCCTGGTGATCGCAGAATTCACGATCCCTTTACTGGCAATACTTGCCCTTAAAGAGATTGCCGATAAATTGCAGGATCAGAAAAGACTATTTAAGAGCCTTCAGATTGCGTTTGCGATAAGTGCCGGCATCACGCTGCTTTTTGCGGTGTTTCCGTCATTATTTCTGAATTTTGTGGGTTCCGGCGACCGTTACATGCAGCAGCAGTACCAGCTTCCTGATTGGCTCATGCAGGCCATCCGCGACGAAAGGCAACGCCTGCTCCGGCTCGATGCCATCCGTTCATTTGCGTTTATCCTGCTCGGTGCCGGCCTCACCTGGGCCATTCTGTTCAGCAAGATCAGGAAGGAATATGCGTTTATCGCCCTTACTGTTCTCCTCCTGGCGGATATGTTCACCGTAAACAAACGTTACCTGACAAACGACAGTTTCACTTCTGCTTCACGTGTCGAAAATCCTTACCAGCCATCTCCCGCCGACAACCAGATACTTCAGGACAAAGACCCGGATTTCAGGGTACTTAACCTCACATCCAATACTTTTAACGATGCCGGCACCTCCTATTTCCATAAGTCCATCGGAGGCTACCATGGGGCGAAACTCCGCCGCTACCAGGAACTTATTGACAACGGCATTGATAAAGACATTAAAACATTTGCCAGGACGATGAGCTCCGATAGCACTCCGGTGTTAAACATGCTCAATACCAGGTATTTCATCCTGCCGAACAATGAGAAACAACCAATGGCTTATCCGAATCCGAAGGCTCTGGGGAACGCCTGGTTCGTGGAAAACATTCAAATGGTTGACAATGCCGATGCCGAAATAGGTGCACTCAGCAATTTCAGCCCGAGGAATGTTGCCATCGTGGATAAAGCCTTTGCAGAAAACCTCAAATCATTCACACCGGCAAGAGATTCATCCGATTTTATTGCACTTACCGGGTATATGCCCAATCAACTTGAATATCAATACAAGACAAAGAACAACGGACTTGCCGTGTTCTCCGAAATTTACTACCCAAAAGGATGGAATGCATATGTTGATGACCAGCCTGCGCCCCATTTCAGGGCCAATTATGTTCTGCGGGCCATGGTTCTTCCGGCAGGAGAACACAAGCTCCGGTTTAAATTTGAGCCGGGAGTCTTTTTCATCGGGGAAAAAATATCGTTGATCAGCTCGGTCATCCTGATATTCATTGTATTGACCATGGCCGCATTTGAAATATGGAAAATGCGCAAACCACAGGTATGAAAAAAGCGCTGATCATCAGCTACTACTGGCCTCCAAGCGGGGGAGCCGGTGTACAGCGGTGGTTGAAATTTGTCAAGTATCTCCGCGACTTCGGATGGGAACCGATCGTCTATTGTCCCGAAAACCCCGAATATCCTGAAACGGACAGTTCGCTTTTCAAAGACATCCCCGCCGGGCTCGAAGTTCTGAAACATCCGATCTGGGAACCATACCAGGCCTATAAGAAACTCCTTGGCCAGAAAAAAGAGGACAAGATCAACGCAGCTTTCCTTTCCGAAAAAAAGAAAAATAAATTCCTGGAAGACTTTTCGGTCTGGATCAGGGGCAATTTCTTCATTCCGGATGCACGGAAATTCTGGATCCGCCCTTCTGTCCGGTTCCTTGGAAAATACCTGAAGGAACATCCTGTTGAAGTTGTCATTTCGACCGGGCCGCCGCACAGCATGCACATGATTGCCATGCAACTGGCAGAAAATGGCAACATCCCGTGGCTGGCAGATTTCCGGGATCCGTGGACCAACATTGATTTCTACAAAGACCTGAAACTGACCCCGGGCGCAGACAGGAAACATCACAAACTTGAAATGCAGGTTTTGCGGCAGGCAAGTGCGGTTACAGTGATCAGCAACACCATGTCCGAAGATTTCAGCAAACTTTTCCAACGGTCATACGAAGTGATCACGAATGGATACGACAGCGCCGACATTCCAGATATTCCAGTTGTACCGGATGAAAAATTTTCGATAGCGCACATCGGAACCCTTGTCAGTTCGCGTAATCCCGAAACCTTATGGCAGGCCTTGAAAATCCTGCTGACAACCCATCCCGACCTCTCCCGCGACCTGGAACTCAAACTGGTGGGAAAAGTCGACCTGACAGTGACCGAATCCCTCGAACATCAAGGACTTGCGAGGTTTGTCAGGAGGGTGGAGTACATGCCTCATGACGAAGTGGTAAAATGCCAGCAGGAATCCCAGGTTTTGCTGCTGATCATCAACAACACGCCAAACTCAAAAATGATCCTGACCGGAAAGTTTTTCGAATACATGGCGGCACAGCGTCCTATCTTATGCCTTGGACCCGCTGACGGCGATGCAGCCCGGATTTTAAATGAGACCCAAACCGGCCTGATTGCGGAATTCGGTGACGTGGAAACAATGAAAGCACATGTCCTGCAATATTTTGAAGCCTTTCAAAAAGGAAATCTCAGGGCTGGCGGCCGGGGACTGGAAAAGTATTCAAGAAAGGCCCTAACACAAAAGTTGGCGCAGGTTTTGGATCATATCTCAGCAGGGTCGCATTAGGACTCCTTTTGATTTTCGGACTTGTATTTCACCACGGCTTTTTTCTTCCAGTAACCCATGCGGTAATAAGCGTAATAAAGAATCACCCCTGAGAACCATCCGACAGGGATTGACCACCAGATACCGTGCACCCCGATCGCTGGATTTTTCGCAAGCAGCCATGCAACCGGAATCCGGATGATCCATAGCGAGAACAGGCTGATAAACATGGGCACCAGCGTATCCCCGGCGCCGCGCAGCAACCCGTTAATCACGAACATCAGAGAGAAAAGAATGTAAAAGGAACCTATGATCCGCAGGTAGTCTCCTCCCATTTTAATCACAACCGCATCATTGGTGAACATTTTCATCAAAAATTCGCCAAAAACAACGGTAACCAGTGATATCCCTGCAGAAATGATGCTGGTCATGATCAGTGTCGCCCGCAGGCCAGCCTTTACACGGTCGGGCCGGTTGGCCCCCATGTTTTGTCCGACGAAAGTCGACAATGCCACAGCAAAGCTCATTGCCGGCATGGCGGCAAAATTATCAATCCTGCCGGCCGCACTGTAGGCGGCGTTTGCATCAACACCGAACTGATTGACGATCCAGTAAAGTGCAACCATCCCGGCTGCGACAAAAGTCTGCTGAAACCCGGTTGGCAGCCCTATTTTGATACTTTTAATAAAAATGTCATGATCAAAAGTGAAATTCCGGAACGAAAGCTTCACAACTTTGTGATACTTGTTGAGGTATACAATCTGTGCAATAAATGCGCAGGCTTCGGAAATTACCGTGGCATACGCGACTCCGGCCACCCCCCAGTGAAGCACAGGAACAAAGATCAGGTCGAGGATGATATTCAACCCGACCGACCCGATTAAAAAATAGAGCGGGGTTTTGGAATCCCCGAGTCCGCGCAGTATCGCGCTGGTTCCGTTATAACCAAACAGGAAGATCAGTCCGGAAAGAAAGATGTTCAGAAACAGGGTTGCATCCGGGATGATCGCAGGATCGAGGTCAATAACCCTGAAGATATAACCGCTCAGCATGATCCCTCCCACCGTAACAACCAGCGATGTAAAAAACATGAAAATGTAAAGCGTGTTGATCGCCTTCTTTACATTGTCGAGTTGTTTGGCCCCGAAAAACTGTGAAACAACGATGGTGAAACCCATGGTCACACCGATGATGAATGAAACCAGGAGAAAAATGATGGGGCCGGAGGTCCCGACGGCTGCCAGGGCTGCTTTCCCGATGTATTTTCCGACAACAACGCTGTCGACGATATTGTACATCTGCTGAAAAACATTTCCAAGCAGCATCGGGATCGCAAACTTCAGGATTAACCTGCCTTCATTGCCATAACTGAGATCCTTCATGGGCGCAAAGGTAGCCACAATTCACGGATAATTCGTATCTTTGCGGTGACAACAGTTCGTTCTGTCGCTTGCAGAGACTTCACGTGTGACGTCTATACAAGAGGAAAGTCGGGACAACAAAGAGCACCATGCTTCCTAACGGGAAGGGTCCCGGGATACAAAGGCCCGGGATACAGACAGTGCCACAGAAAATGACTACCTGGCCGCACCCGGTGGTAAAGACGCAGCATGCTGCGTCTCCATCTGCCCGCACCCGGTGGTAAAGACGCATCGTTATGCGTCTCCACCGGATAAAACCAGGAAAAGGTGAAAACGCGGTGTAAAAGACCACGATCCTGCCGGGTGACCGGCAGGAAGGGTAAACCTCATGGGTTGAAAGATCAAGTATACCGGCTGTCAAGGGTTGCTCGCCCGATGCCGGAGGGTAGATCGCTAAAGCTTGCCGGCGACGGCTTGCTCAGATAAATGACAGAATCCCGGTCGGCAGGGTCATTGAATTCAATGACCCTGCCGACCGGGAACAAAATCCTGCTTACAGAACTGTTGTTTCTTTTTTTTCGTAAACCGTTGACATGAAAATTCTCACAATTGTCGGCGCCCGGCCGCAATTCATTAAAGCCGCAACTGTATCCCGGATCATCAGGGCACACCCCGGGATACAGGAGATACTCCTTCATACCGGCCAGCATTACGACGAAAACATGTCGGAAGTTTTTTTCCGCGAACTCAACATTCCCCTTCCCGACTACAACCTCGAAGTTGGTTCAGGCAGCCATGCTGCACAAACGGGGGCCATGCTCGCAGGAATTGAGAATGTTTTATTGAACGAAAAACCCGACGTCACCCTGGTATACGGAGATACTAATTCCACCCTTGCCGGTGCGCTTGCCGCTACCAAACTTCACATACCTGTCGCTCATGTCGAGGCCGGCCTGCGGAGTTTTAACCGTGCCATGCCCGAAGAGATCAACCGCATTGTAACCGACAGGATTTCCGATATGCTGTTTGCCCCTACCCTGACTGCCATTGCCAATCTTGAGCATGAAGGATTGTCGGAAATCACCTCTTTTACCGGGGATGTGATGTATGATTCGGTTTTGTATTATAAACAATGGATTCTGCGTGATCCCTCGAAATATATGACCGCCGGCATTCCCAAAAACTATCTGCTTGCAACAATTCACCGGGCGGAAAATACAGACAACCCCGAAAATCTGAAGAACATTTTCCTTGCCTTTTCAAAATTGAATCAGGATATTGTCCTGCCTGTCCACCCCAGGACCCGCAAGATCCTTCAGTCATCGGTGACAGTACCCGGAAATGTAACGATCATTGAACCTGTCGGCTACCTGCAGATGATGAAACTGACGATGGATGCCGGCAAGGTGCTTACAGATTCCGGCGGACTTCAAAAAGAAGCCTATTTCATGGGAAAGCAATGCATCACCCTCCGCACCGAAACTGAATGGATTGAAACACTGCACGATCATTGGAATATCATTACCGGAAGCGACCCTGATCTGATTGAAAAAGCCGTTGAATGCCCTCCCCCTTCTGCCTCCGCGAAGCAGGGATTCGGTGATGGAAAATCAGCAGAGATCATCCTCAGGGAACTGCTCCGTCATTAACCGTCAATTGTTAATAAAAACTGCCTCCCGGACCATGTTTTCATGCCTTCCGGTATTGAAAAAAAACGTACCTTTGTCTTATAGATATATTATTATAATAGCTTGATTATGACGGATATAGAAAAAGAAATTGCGAGCCAGAGTTATACGGCCGACAACATCCAGGTGCTCGAGGGGTTGGAAGCAGTGCGCAAACGCCCTGCCATGTACATTGGCGACATCAATGTCAAAGGGCTTCATCACCTTGTTTATGAGGTTGTTGACAACTCAATTGATGAGGCGCTGGCGGGTTATTGCAACAGGATCGAAGTTACAATCCTTGAGGATAACTCGGTTCGTGTCATTGACAATGGCCGTGGAATTCCCACCGATTACCATGAAAAGGAAAAGAAATCTGCCCTCGAAGTGGTTATGACCGTGCTTCATGCGGGCGGAAAGTTTGACAAAGACACTTACAAAGTCTCCGGCGGGCTTCACGGCGTCGGTGTATCGGTCGTGAATGCGCTTTCGTCTCATTTAAACGTGATTGTCAAACGGAACGGGAAAATATTTCAGCAGGAATATGCCTTTGGTAAACCTCTTTACCCGGTTAAAACGATTGGCGATACCGAAAATAACGGAACCGAAGTCACTTTCAAGTCCGACAGCACAATTTTTATCGTAGAAAAATACGATTATGAGATCCTCAGCTCGCGTTTGCGCGAACTGGCATACCTGAACAAAGGGATCACGCTCACACTCACCGATGAACGTGAAAAGGACGACAACGGAATTTTTATTTCGAGCACTTTTTTCTCAAAAGACGGCCTCAGCGATTTCATCTGTTACCTCGATGCAAACCGTGAAAAACTGATTCCCGAGCCGATCTGCATGGAAGGTGAACGCAATAACATTCCCCTTGAAATTGCGATGCAATACAACACCTCCTTTTCGGAAAACATTCACGCCTATGTTAACAACATCAATACCCACGAAGGAGGAACCCACCTCGCAGGTTTCCGCAGGGCACTCACGAGAACGCTGAAGAGCTATGCCGACAAAACCGGGATGCTGGCAAAACTGAAATTCGACATCAACGGCGACGACTTTCGCGAAGGACTTACGGCCATCATTTCCGTGAAAGTCCAGGAACCTCAGTTTGAAGGGCAGACGAAAACCAAGCTTGGCAACAATGAAGTAATGGGGGTGGTCGATCAGCTGGCAAGTGAAATGCTGTCAAACTACCTTGAAGAACATCCGAAAGAGGCGCGAACAATCGTCAACAAAGTCATATTGGCCGCCACTGCCCGTCATGCGGCCAGGAAAGCCCGTGAACTGGTTCAGCGCAAAAATGTACTGAGCGGGTCAGGGTTGCCCGGAAAATTGTCCGACTGCTCTGAAAATGATCCGGCCCAGTGCGAAATTTACCTGGTTGAGGGTGACTCTGCAGGCGGTACAGCCAAGCAAGGCCGCGACCGGCGATTCCAGGCTATTCTCCCCCTCCGCGGAAAAATTCTCAACGTTGAAAAAGCCATGGCCTACAAAATTTTCGACAGCGAGGAAATCAAGAATATCTTCACGGCCCTTGGCGTTACCATCGGCACCGAAGAAGACAGCAAGGCACTAAACCTCGATAAACTCCGTTATCATAAAATAGTGATTATGACGGATGCTGACGTGGACGGAAGCCATATTGCAACCCTTATTCTTACCTTCTTTTTCAGGTATATGAAAGAACTGATCGAGAACGGACACGTTTATATAGCTACTCCTCCTCTTTACCTTATAAAAAGGGGCACAACCCAGCGGTATTGCTGGACCGAGGATGAGCGCAGGCAGATTGTCGCCGAACTGAGCAACGGAAAGGAAACCGGGGTACACATACAACGGTATAAAGGCCTTGGTGAAATGAATGCAGAACAGTTATGGAGCACCACCATGAACCCCGAATTCAGGACACTGAGACAGGTTGCCATCGAAAACGGAACGGAAGCAGATCGCATCTTTTCCATGCTGATGGGTGACGATGTTCCTCCCAGGCGGGAATTCATCGAAAAAAACGCAAAATACGCCAACATCGACGTCTGATGATCTGAAACAAAACAGCCGCAAATATGACCCGGAAAAAATACATTTATCTGTTCGCCTCAATCCTGATCCTGGCGATCGTTGCATTTTTTTTCTTCGGAAAAAGCGACAAAGGTCAACAGATAACTGCCACGGTTAAAAAGGGAAATTTCCCTATTGAAGTCACAACTACAGGGGAACTGGTTGCCAAAAGTTCTGAAAAAATATACGGTCCGCCGGGGCTTCGGCAAATCCAGATATGGCAGGTAAAAATCCAGGATATCATCCCTGACGGCACGGTGGTGGACTCGGGGCAATATGTTGCAACCCTCGACCGCACGGAGATTTCCAACAAGATCAAAGATGAGCAGACCAACCTTGAGAAACTGGAAAGCCAGATGACCAAGACCCGCCTCGATACTTCCCTGGAATTAAGAAGTGCACGGGATGAGTTGATCAATCTTAAATTTGCCCTCGAAGAAAAAAAAATCACCCTTGAACAATCAAAATACGAACCTCCTGCAACCATTCGCCAGGTAGAGATTGAACTGGATAAATCCATGCGCACCCTCGACCAGGCAGATAAAAACTACAAGCTCCGTTATCAGAAAGCGGTCGCCAACATGCAGGAAGTGGCAGCTTCCTATAACCAGGCGCAACGCAAACTCGAGCAGATGAACGATGTGCTGAAGCAGTTTAACGTGCTGGCCCCAAAAGCAGGAATGGTCATCTATAAAAGGAACTGGGACGGAAATAAAATGGGCGTTGGGGCTACCATGAATGCATGGGAGAACGTTGTGGCGGAACTTCCCGATCTGTCCGAAATGATTTCAAAAACTTATATCAATGAGATCGATATCAGCAAAGTAAAGGTCGGCCAGATAGTTCAGATCGGGATCGATGCCTTCCCTGAAAAGAAATTCACGGGAAAAGTCATTGAAGTTGCGAACATCGGAGAACAACTGCAAAGCAGCAATGCAAAAGTATATGAGGTCAGGATCGTCGTAAATGAATTTGACTCCATTCTCCGGCCTGCGATGACAACTAAAAATTCAATCCTGACAAACATCGTTGACAGTGTTCTCTTCATCCCCATTGAAGCGATATTCAATAATGACTCCGTTGCCTTCGTATACAAAAAAAATGGCGGATCCGTGTCAAAACAGCAGGTTATTGTCGGACAATCCAATGAAAATGAAATAATTATCAAGGCGGGCCTCAGTGTTGACGACAAGGTATTGCTTGTTCCGCCGGAAAAAGCTGAAAGTCTCAACCTGGAATTTCTTCCTAAGGATATTGTTGCAAAATTCAAGGCAAAACCTTTGCCGGTAAAACCACAGAAGCCACCCAGGAAAGATTCCGGCAAACTGCAAAATCCTCCTCCGCCAATCCTTAAAAAGTAACGCCGCATGCTATCTTCCGTTATTTATAATATCTAATTACCAAAAGCATGCTGGAACGTTATAAATACATCTTCAACATCGCCCTGGAAGCGGTTTTTCTGAATAAGTTCAGATCAATCCTTACCGCATTGGGTATCATCTTCGGCGTGGCAGCTGTTATCACCATGATGGCCATCGGGAACGGAGCTAAGAAGGAGATTCTTGACCAGATGAAACTGGTAGGAGTCAATAACATCCTGATTGCGCCAAAATCTGCGAAACAGAAAAACACCCCTGCCAAATCAGTAGATCAGGGTACCCAATCGGCTGAACAGAACGACGAGAAAAACAAAGGAAAATTTTCGCCCGGGCTGAGCCTTAAAGATTCCGAGGCGATCAGGTCGATCATCCCCACCGTTTCAAAAGTAAGCCCTGAGGTGATTTTTGAAACGGATATCATGAAAGATGGTGTGAAAACGACGGCCAAATTTACCGGCATCACACCGGATTTTTTTCATGTTTTCGCGCTTGAACTGCAGGAAGGGCAAATGTTTAACGAGGAACAGCTCAAAGACGGGAAGGCTGTCTGCATCATCGGACCGGTGCTCAAATCTAAATTCTTCCCTACAGAGAATGCTGTTGGTAAAGATATCAAATGCGGCCCGATATGGCTTCGTATCATCGGCGTATTGAAAAAACGCGAAGTGAGCCAGTCAAGCATCGACAATCTTGGTATTTCCGATTACAACAATACGATTTATGCACCAATACAAACGTTGCTCCGGCGTTTCAGGGACCGTTCAATGGTAACTGCAGCCTCGCTCCATGGCAGTTCAAGTCAGATTGACGATAATTCCTACATGGTGATGTCCGGCAGCGAAGGTGAAAACACAAGGGACCAGGTTGACAAGATCGTGGTCCAGGTAAAAGAAAGCGCCGACATCGGGCCGACTGTCGAAATTCTTAAAAAAATGATGCTCCGCCGGCATTCCGGGGTGGAAGATGTAGAAATAAAGGTTCCCGAATTGCTGCTTAAGCAGGAACAACGCACGAAAGACATCTTCAACATCGTGCTGGGGGCAATCGCAAGCATTTCATTACTTGTCGGTGGAATCGGCATCATGAACATCATGCTTGCATCCGTCATGGAGCGTATCAAGGAAATTGGAATCCGCCAGGCTATCGGCGCCACAAAACGCGACATTGTGCTTCAGTTCCTGATGGAAGCCACCTTGCTTAGCCTGAGCGGCGGCATGATCGGCATCGTCCTCGGCCTGGCCCTTTCTAAAATCGTGATGGAATTAACTGACATTTTGACCATTGTATCCCCCATTTCAGTCATCATTTCTTTTGGTGTTTCAGCCTCGGTAGGGATTATTTTCGGATATATGCCATCCCACCGTGCGGCTGCTCAGGATCCTGTTGAATCTTTAAGACATGAATAATATGAACGGAAAATCAAATGCCGGGAATGTCTTCCTTATTCTGCTGCTCGCATTTTTTTGTGGGAATTTTCACTCTTACGGACAATATAAAACGCGCCAGCTGACCCTGCCGGAAGCGATTGAAATCTCAAAGACACAGTCGCCGGATGCCCTGAATGCGACTCAGGCGTTCCGCAAAAGTTACTGGGAATTCCGGTCATTCAAGGCAGCAAATTTGCCGTCGCTCGGAATGACGGCAACCCTGCCGGATATAAATCAGAATATTACCCCTTATCTGAACCCGGACGGATCGCAAACCTACGTCAGTACAAAGTATATCTCAACCCAGGCAAATCTCGCTCTTTCGCAGAAAATCGGGATTACCGGCGGCACTATTTCCGTCAATTCCTATTTAAGAGGTACCTATAATGCAAATTCAGAGAACAACGATTTGCCGTTCCTGAGCTACCCGGTGAATATCGAATTGAGTCAGCCCCTGTTCACGTATAACCCTTATCGATGGGATAGAAAAATCAAACCGCTCAGTTATTCGCTCGCAAGGCGTAAATACCTGGAAGACATTGAACAAATTTCCATCACCACCACCAACTACTTCTTTGCATTGTTGCAGGCCCAGGTTGAAAATAAGATTGCCCGCACGAACAGGGCCAATTACGACACGCTCTACCGGATTGCCAAAGGAAGATACCAGCTTGGTAAAATCGCAGAAAATGACTTGCTCCAGCTTGAATTAAACTTCCTGAAACAACAGGCAGCCGTGGAAAATTCGGACCTGGCACTCGACAATGCCCAGTTCCGGCTGAAATCTTACCTCCGCCTGCAGGATAGCGTCCCTGTTTTACTGCTGCCTCCCGGTGAAATCAAATTTTTTAAAATTGACCCGGTCAGGGCAGTAAACCTTGCCAATGACAATTCCTCTACCCCGTTGGATGTCAAAAGAAAACTGCTCGAAGCTGCCAGTGCTGTCAACTTTGCAAAGCTCGACGGACGGTTCGATGCGCAGATTCATGCACTGATCGGGCTTCAGCAGGCAGGCCCGACGATCCCCGACGCCTATATCAACCCGCTTGATCAGCGCCAGGCATCCTTGGTGCTGACCATCCCGATTTTAGACTGGGGAGTTGCCCATGGACGGATTAAAATGGCTCAGTCGCAGGAGGAAATCGTGAAAAATTCTGCGGAACAGGAGATTATCGATTTCCAGCGCAACGTTTATTTGAAGGTTGTTGAATTTAACATGCAGCAGAACCAGCTTAAAATTGCCGCAAAATCGGATACCGTGGCCAGGAAGAGCTATGAAGTAACCAAAGGAAGATACCTGATCGGCAAAATCAACAGCATCCTCGACCTCAACAATGCGCAGATTGAAACCGACAATTCAGAGAAAAACTACTATTTTGCGCTGCAAACTTTCTGGCGCAGCTATTATGAAATCCGTAAAATGACCCTGTTCGACTTCCTGAAAAACGAACCGTTGCCTTTCGATCTCCGCAACTTTAAATAATTGTTAATTTTTCTCACCTATTAAAACTCTTTCTAAATAATACCTATCTTTGCACATTCAAAAAAAATAAACTTAAACCCTATTTTATGGCAGTATTAGTTGGAAAAAAAGCTCCGTTATTTGAGGCAGAAGCCGTTATAAACGGCGGTGAATTTGTTGACAAGTTTTCACTTGCACAGTACATCGGGAAAAAACATGTTGTGTTTTTCTTTTACCCCCTCGATTTCACGTTTGTTTGCCCGACGGAAATCATCGCATTCCAGGATAAAATCGCAGAATTCGAGGCCAGGAATGTTGCAGTTGTAGGATGTTCCGTTGACTCGAAATTTTCACACTGGGCATGGCTGAACACCGAACTTAAAAACGGTGGCATAAAAGGCGTGAAATTCCCCCTCGTAGCCGACCTCTCCAAAACCATTTCCGCAAACTTCGACGTTCTTGCCGGCGAATATGTATACACTGAAGAGGGAATCATGGAATTCGAAGGAGGCCCTATTGCTTACCGCGGACTCTTCCTGATTGACAAGGACGGAATTGTCCGCCACCAGGTTGTGAATGACCTGCCGCTTGGCAGAAGCGTTGACGAAGCACTTCGCATGGTTGATGCCCTGCAGTTCTTTGAAGAAAACGGTGAAGTCTGTCCTGCCAACTGGCACAAAGGCGATGCCGGTATGAAAGCCACGGCCGAAGGTGTTGCCGATTACCTGAGCAAACACTAAACAGTTTGCGGTGGTTTCGGCTTCGCTCAACCACCGGTGGTTGAGCGAACTTACCGGTGGTTGAGCGAACTTACCGGTGGTTGAGCGAAGCCGAAACCACCGCACAATCCATAACCTTCCAGGTCTCACGGGCCTGGAAGGTTTTTTTATTCTTTCAGCTTGGCTTCGTTCCAGTAAACATCCATTTCCGCCAGGGTCATTTCATGCATCGGTCTCCCGATTTCCTTTGCACTTTCCTCAAGATGCCTGAAACGCTTCATGAATTTCCTGTTGGTGTGCTCAAGCGCATCCTCGGGGTTCACATCGATAAACCTGGCATAGTTGACAATGGCAAAGATGAGGTCGCCAAGTTCATCTTCCCGCCTGGAGTGTGAAGCCCCGGCCTCCACCATCTCCTTCAATTCATTCAGCTCTTCAAGAACCTTTTCCCACACCTGTTCGGGTTTTTCCCAGTCAAATCCCACCCCGCTTGCCTTCTCCTGTATCCTGAAAGCCTTCACCATCGCGGGAAGACCAGCCGGAACACCCGAAAGCACCGATTTGTTTCCTTTTTCAAGCAATTTGATCCGTTCCCAGTTATCGTGTACCTCTTTTGCATCCTTAACGATCACATCACCGAAAATATGAGGATGCCGGTTAATGAGTTTGGCGGTTATGTTGTCGAGGACATCTTTCATGTCAAACGCACCGGTCTCGGAAGCAATTTTTGAGTAAAAGACAAGGTGAAGCATCAGGTCGCCAAGCTCCTTTTTAATCGACTCCATGTCTTTCTGAAGGATTGATTCTGAAAGTTCGTATGTCTCTTCTATCGTAAGGTAACGAAGCGAATCTATGGTTTGCTTCTTGTCCCACGGGCATTTTGCCCTCAGCTCATCCATTATTTCAAGAAGCTTTTGAAAAGCCGCAAGTTTTTCTTCCATCAGTAAAATTTTGAGCAAAAATAAGCAATTCGATGTTGTTGCGTTAATATTATTCAGATTCGAACATGATCGTGCCGCCAAATGGACAATTCATGATAAATTTGCCGCGCAATACCAAACGCCTGAACTTGAATTTTAACTTAAAACTCAGAAAACCCTTCCTGCGCATTTCATGCGTGGTTCTGTTCTCTGTTTTGTTTTCCATCAACGGATCGGCCCAGTTCGAACATAAACTGTTTTCTTCCAACATGATTGCGGAAGTTAAGCTTCATTATGGATTCATCTACGCTCAGCACCTTGAGATGGAATTGTTCAGTGCTCATTTCCCCGCATTTGAGTTTACACTGCAGCAGATCACCTACGGGAAACATCAATGGGAACGTGATTACAATTACCCGCTGATCGGAGTGACTTTTTTATATTCAGGGCTGGGAAACAATCCAACACTGGGCCAGTCGTTTGCACTGATGCCGTTCATCAATTTCCCGCTATACAAGCACAAAAACCTCATGGTAGGATTCCGCCTCGCCGTTGGTGTAGGCTACCTGACCAAACCTTTTGACCGCATCAGCAATTACAAAAACCTCGCCATCGGATCAAACCTGAATGCCGCAATAAACCTGATGTTTGAAGCCAGGTACCGGATCAATTACTATCTGACACTTACCGGTGGCATCAGCCTTCAGCATTTCTCGAACGGCTCCCTGAAAATGCCCAATTACGGTCTGAATGCCCCGCTCATAAGCATCGGGGCTGCAGTGCGCCCCTTCCACGCCAACCAGGACATCGGCGACCGGTTTTACGCCCCCACCCATGAATATGAAGCAATTGTGTACAAATCGATGGAATTCAATATTGGCGGGCTCGTCGGGTACAAGAACATGCAGTCTGTTTTCGGCGAAAATTTCATCGTATACCATGTTTTTGAAAACACATTCTTCCATATCAGCAAAAAAAGCAAGGTAGGATTCGGAGTTGACATTTCGTATGACCCGTCCCACATAAAAATCCTTGAACATGCCGGCATACAGGTTGACAATAAATTAAAGATCATCCGGCCGGGGATCAATGCCGCCTATCAGCTGGTCATGTCAAGGGTGGGGTTCATCTTCAATCTCGGGTACTACCTTGCAGGCATGGAAACGAGCAACGGCCCGCTCTATGAGAAATTGGCCTTTCAGTATAACTTTTCAAAAGATTTTTTCGCCACCGTGATGCTCAAGGTTCATTGGGGAAGGGCCGATTACATCGGTTGGGGAATCGGTTATAAATTTGATGTGAATTATGGTAAAAGAACCATCAGGTAACATGTATAAACACGTTCGGTTCCTCCTGGCACCGATGCTGGCAATGGCCTTGCTGCTTCAAGGATGCGGCAAGGACGGCGGGGTCTGTGTTTCTTCCACCGGTGAAATCACCAGGCAGGTTCGGGACATTACCGGTTTTAATGAAATTCATGTAAACGACAACGTCAGCCTCATCCTGACAACCGATACCGTGAGCCCGCTGGTGGTTGAAGCCGGAAGGAATATCCTTGGGGGCATTACCACAAATGTTGAAAACGGAATTCTCACCCTTGAAAACAAGAACACCTGCAACTGGCTAAGGAGTTACAGCAAGCCCATCAATGTATATATTTCCAGCCGGAGTTTCTGGCGTATCATTTATAACGGATCCGGGGATGTTTCAACCACCGGCACCCTGAAACTTGACTCGCTTTCCGTCGAAGTGTGGGGCGGTTGCGGCACTATTGACCTGTCGGTTGACCTCTGGAAGGGCAACTTCAGCCTGAGTATGGGAACTGCTGATTTCAGGTTAAGGGGAGTGAGCGCAATCACATCTGTTTTTTCCGGGGATTATGGATTGTACGACGGCCGGAACCTGAGAACAGGCTATACCTTCTTAACCAGTAACGGGTCGAATGATTGTTATGTACAGGCCACCAACTCCCTGGATGTTACCATCGGGTCGATCGGCAATGTGTATTATTCAGGTAATCCGGGCACCATTAAATCGAATATCTACGGAACCGGCAAACTTTTACCGTTCTGACATCAATACGCACGGGCAAAGATAACCCGCTGATCAGAAGGCTTTCCTGAATAAATGCATTTACCGGCTTCCGGCGGGTTATTTAACGGTATCACCCTGATCGTAGCTTTCGTTACTTCCTTGATCTTCTCCTCGGTTTCGGCTGTTCCATCCCAGTGGGCCGAGATAAAACCACCCTTTTCATCCAGAACCTTCCTGAATTCGTCCCAGGAATCAACCCTGAATGTGTTGTTCTCGCGGAACGACAATGCCCGGTCGTACAGGTTCGCCTGTATCTGGTCCAGAAGATGAACAATCTTGTTTTCGATATCGGTAATTTGAAGAACCTCCTTCTCAAGCGTATCCCTGCGTGCGATCTCAACGGTACCCTGCTCGATATCCCTCGGGCCAACGGTAATCCTTACCGGCACACCCTTGAATTCGTATTCCGTGAATTTCCAGCCGGGTTTGTGCGTATCCCTGTCATCAAATTTCACGGTAACGCCTTTCGCTTCCAGCGACTTTTTAATCGGTAAAACGACCTCTGAAATCTGTGCAAGCTGTTCGGGGGTTCTAAATACCGGCACAATGGCAACCTGGATGGGGGCCAGTTTCGGAGGAAGGACAAGCCCGTGATCATCTGAGTGCGACATGATAAGCGCTCCCATTAACCGCGTGGAAACACCCCAGGATGTGGCCCAGACATGGTCAAGCTGATTTTCACGGTTCAGGAATTTCACGTCAAATGCCTTGGCAAAATTTTGTCCTAAGAAATGCGATGTACCGGCCTGCAGTGCTTTCCCATCCTGCATGAGTGCCTCAATTGCATAGGTTTCAATGGCACCGGCAAACCTTTCTGCAGGCGATTTGGTGCCTTTTATTACAGGAATGGCCATCCAGTTCTCGGCAAAATCAGCATAAACATTCAGCATGGTTTCAGCCTCGACAACAGCCTCTTCACGGGTTGCATGGGCGGTATGCCCCTCCTGCCAGAGGAATTCAGTTGTCCGCAAAAACAAACGTGTCCGCATTTCCCAGCGCACAACATTGGCCCATTGGTTAATGAGAATCGGCAGGTCACGATAGGATTTAATCCAGTTTTTATAGGTGTCCCAGATGATCGTTTCAGAAGTCGGACGAACGATCAGCTCTTCCTCCAGCTTTGCATCCTCATCAACCACAATGCCCTTTCCGTCCGGGGAATTTTTCAATCTGTAATGGGTGACAACGGCACACTCCTTGGCAAAACCTTCCACATGATTTGCCTCTTTGCTGAAAAAGGATTTGGGGATAAAAATTGGGAAATAGGCATTCACATGCCCCGTATCCTTGAATTTCTTGTCCAGCACAGCCTGTATCCTTTCCCAGACGGCATATCCATAGGGTTTTATGACCATGCATCCGCGCACGGCGGAATTTTCAGCTAAATCAGCCTTGATAACCAGATCGTTGTACCATTGAGCATAATTTTCTGCCCGTGTTGGAAAATCTTTAGCCATTTGATAAGTTTGGTATGAGATTTGTTAATTTACGTGTCGCTTTGTATATCGGCAAAAGTACGAAAATTATCCCGATCCTTCAGATGCAAACGTAACACCGGACATTAAAAGAGAACGCCTTATGAAAAACTCAGCCTGGATTTTTGCGACCATCGCCCTGGCAATCAGCGCATGCACGTCACAGAAGCAAGCAACATCTTACGTAAATGATGATGTTTACAGTTCATCATCCCAACAGGCGCAGGTTCGCCCCGCTGCAACCCAGCAGGCAAGCCAGGGCGCCCAGGTTGTCACTTCGCCTGATAACACCAAGGTGCAAAAGCCTGCTTCCTCCACTTTTGAAGACGATTACAATGATTATTCCTATTCAACCAGGATTAACCGCTTCAACAGCAAGGATACAACTGTCGGCTATTTTGACAACTCATATTCCGGAAGTACTTCAGGAGGGAATCAGACCGGCAGCGAACCGGATGTCGATATTTACCTGGGTTTTGGTTCCGGGTATGGCGGGTATTACGGTTCGTCGTTTTCCTACGGGATGGGCTGGGGATATCCATACTCAAACTGGGGATGGGATTATGGATGGGGCTATCCGTATTACGGGGGTTATTACGGTTGGGGCTACCCTTATTACGGCGGATATAATCCATGGTATTCATGTTGTTATTGCTACGGTTACAATGATTGGTACTCCCCCTACTATGCTTCCAACACCTATTATGGTTCCAGAAACTCCCTGTACAGGTCATACGGAAATTCCGGGACAAACAATGCCAGGAACACCGGGAATTATTCAAATAGTGCATTAAACCGCACTGTAAAAAGCGATGTTACACCTGCTTTCACCAGGAGTGCGACACAAACCGCTCCTCCTTCCGTTCGCACTGCGCAGCCTTCTGTGCGCACCACACCCGCAACCCAGGAAAAATACAGGTATACCCGCCCTTCAACCGAAAGACAATCAGGGTACCAGAGAACCACGACACAGAGAACCGAACCGGGCCGGACCCAGGTAACCCGCCAGCAGCCTGCTCCAAGGTACACGAGGCCGGAAAATGTGACGTCAGCCGAACGTTCAGGAACCGTTCAGAGCTATTCATCGCCTGTTTACCGTCAACCCAAAACAAGCCAGGAATACCTTGCCCCCAGGTCACAGAATCCGGGAGCAACAAGATCCACGAATCAGAACACCGAAGTCAGGTCGGGCTCAAATTCATCCGGCACGGGCACACGCCAGAATACATCTCCCGGCAACAATAACAGAACCTACAGTTCCCCGTCGAGGTCAGGCTCACCGGGTTACACAAGTCCCACCCGTACAAACTCAAACTATTCAGCTCCTGCACGTACACGGGGCAATGAATCCTATTCGGCACCAGCACGCTCATCCGGCGGTGGCGGGTCCTATTCCCCTCCTTCAAACTCCAATAATGGCGGGGGAAGCTATTCTGCCCCGTCCAGGTCAGGAGGCAGTTCAGGCGGCAGCGGTGGCAGCGGTGGCAGCGGTGGCAGCGGCGGAGGTGGCGGAGGTGGCAGACGCAGGTAACCCTTTTCAAATATTCAACTCTGACCGATATGAAAAAAGTCCTTCCAATCATCCTGTTATCGATCTTTTCCAGCTTCCTTACAAATGCCCAGACAGCCGAAGATGCCCTGCGTTTTTCCCGTGTGTTCTATAGCGGAACAGCAAGGTTTAATGCGTTAAGCGGCGCCTTCGGGGCCGTTGGTGCTGATTTTTCGACCCTGGCAACAAATCCGGCCGGCATCGGATTGTATAAAGGATCAGAATTGACCGTTACGCTTGCCCCTACCATCGGATATTCATCGACCATGTACAATGGCACCAATGCCACGAGTGACCGGATTAATTTCGGGATGGGAAATTTCGGCGTTATATTCAACATTAACCCTTATGACAAGAACCATTCTGGCGTGCTGAAGAGTGTCAACATCGGCTTTGGATTTAACCGGCAGAATGATTTCAACAACCGCGTGGTAATCAATGGTGTCAATGCGGAGAACTCCATGATGCAGGCCTGGACCAATGTCCTGAATTCCAAACAAACACCTCCTAATTACGTACGCGATGATTTTCCGTTTGACATCGGCCTCGCTTACGATGCAAACCTGATTTTTCACGATTCAGCCACCAACAAATATTATTGCGATGCGGCCTATGGCGGCGTGATCCAGAATAAGCAAATTGACACGTACGGCTCAATGAACGAGCTTGATTTTTCGATGGGAGCCAATTTCAACGACAAACTATTTGTCGGCCTGACCTTCGGTGTTCCTTCCATCAATTATTATGAGAACAGCATTTACAGGGAATCCCGAACAAAAGATACCATTCCGAACTTCATCTCCCTTGAATATTATTCGAGCCTGCATACACGCGGAACCGGAATAAATATAAAAGCAGGCATTATCTACAAACCTGCCGACTGGATCAGAATCGGTGCCAGCATTCACTCGCCCACCTGGTACCCGAGCATGCGTGATCAATATTCGAGCAGCATGCAGTCTGTATTTACAAAATCTGAGTGGAGCACAACACAGTTCTCCCCAATGGGAAATTTCGACTACACGTTAACCACGCCATTCCGTGCCATGGGCAGCCTTGCGTTTATCATCGGGCAATATGGTCTTGTAAGCGCCGACTATGAATATGTCAATTATTCCCAGGCCAGTTTCAGTTCCTCCACAGAAAGTTATAAAACCGTGAATGATGCGATCAAATCGGACTACAAATCGTGGGGAAATATCAGGATCGGAACTGAATGGAGAATAACAAACTTCAGGGTGAGGGGTGGCTTCGGATACTTCAGCAATCCTTTCACCGGCGGAATAAACAACAGCGAACGATTCCAGGTATCGGGCGGGTTCGGTTACCGGGCAAAGCATTTCTTCGCCGATGTGACCTATGTCTGGAGCAGGATGAACCAGGATTATTACATGTATGATGCGAACATGGTTAATGCGGCTGCCATCAGCTATTACACCAACACGGTTTCCACAACCATCGGATTCAGGTTTTAACTTTCAGCGCCTTAATCCTGTTTAAACCGGCCTTTGCCTTCTGGCCCAGGCTGGTTTTATATTCCTCGGTTTTGATTGACAGACACAGATGGTAGGCACTGTCGGCCCGGGTGTACAATCCCTGGTTCTCATACAACAGCCCCAATTGGTAAGCAGCTCCGGCAGCAAAATAATATGGCTCCGTTTTGCCGCGCATCACCGTCTGAAGGTAAAAATCTGCGGCTTTGGGAAAATTCCCGGTTTCGTGGTAAATCCTGCCCAGCCTGTAGGTGTATTCGACCAGGTCACGCTTTGACTTTACTGCAGTTTTGACTGAATTATTCAGCAGTTCGTTCAGGGCCAGGTTATAATACCCTCCATCGAACAGAAGTCGCGCCCGCAGCAGAATAGTGTTCTGTATGATGCCTTTGGCGGCTTCAGAGGCTGCCTGTTTATCTTCGTCCACGGCTGCGGCACCATGTGCTGCAACCAGTTTCATTTTTTTATAATACACCGCCGTATCTCCATGCAATAACGACAGCCAGGCCAGTTTCTGGTATGCAGATCCGATATAATTCCTGCCTCTGAAACCGGCAACAAACCGTTCAAAACAACCTGCAGCGCCAAAATCCAGCTTATTCATCCGGGCAATGCCTTCAAGATAATCAAGATAATGAAACGGGAACGTCTGAGGCACGGTTGAACGCTGGCTGAGCACTGCCAGGGCATCGTCATTCCGCCCGTTTTTCATCAGGATTGTTGCTTTTGCATAGATGAGCAGCGGACTCGTGGCCAACTGATCACCCAGTGACGGCTGGTTGAAAAATTCAATCAGTGGCAGCGCATCTCTTTTGTTTTTTTGAAGATTGAGCGCCAGGAAAGCGAGAAAAAAAGAAGCCTCCGTCCGGTACATGCGTGCAATCTCATCAGGGCCTGAATAAGCTGCAACCTGTCGGATCTCGTTCAATCCTGCCTCCATTGAGCCATCGAGGCCCATGAGGTTGCTGACCCATTTATAATTGTCGGGCACAAGGCTTGCCATCACATGGACCACGCCAATCCCCATTTTATTGATCACAAACGAAGGATACCTGGTTTCATTGGATGAAAACAATGCGTGCGCCTTGCGAATTTCAAACGCAGCTGCGGTATAATCTCCGAATTTAATCCGTGCAAAGGCCCATTGAAGATGTATTTCACCAAGACAAAAATTGTAGAACGGGGAATCTTCCCTGCCCTGTTCCAACAGTTTCACCCGGTCTCCCTTTTTACCTTTCAGCTGATCATACACCAGGCGCTCTTCCCCGATGATGAGCGTAAGAAAGTCGATATAATTCTCAAGGTAAACGGGAACTAAATTCCCAGGAACCACTTTTTTTTCGACAGTGATCAGGTTGCGGGCTTCTGAAAATCGCAGGGAAAGGATCGCCTTGTATGCCTGACGGCAGTTTTCATCGTAGGCGAACTGCGACTGTGCCCGTGGCATTAAAAGCAGAAAGGCACCTGCAATCAGGAAAATCCTGACCCATGGTGCCTTCCATGCCATGTTATATTTGACCATCAATGCATGGCATTCACTATGCCATCGTCGACTAAAATACGGCCGCAATACTCACAAACGATTATTTTTTTATGCATCCGGATGTCCAGTTGATGCTGCGGGGGAATTTTATTGAAGCAGCCGCCGCATGCGTCGCGTTCTATCTGAACAACAGCAAGTCCGTTGCGGGCATTTTTCCGGATACGGCTATACGCTGTGAGCAACCGTTCCTCAATAAACTGCTTGTTCTCCTCCGAATTTTTTATCAGGTCGCTTTCTTCCTTTTCAGTTTCCGCAATGATATCATCCAGTTCACTGCGTTTGATTTCAAGATCATTTTTGCGATCCTGGAGCAGTTTCTGGTAACTCTCGATCTCTTCTTTCTTGAGTTCGAGACTCGCCTGAAACTCCTTTGTCCTCTTTTCCGATAACTGGATCTCAAGGTTCTGGTATTCAATTTCCTTGGTCAGCGAATCGTATTCACGGTTGTTCCGCACATTCATCTGCTGGTCCTCATACTTCTTGATCAGTGCAAGGGCGTCTCTCACCGAGTTCTTTTTTTCAGTGATGGATTTCTCCATGGCCAGGGTTTCCTGTATATGATTGTCAACCCGTGTTTCAAGACCTGCTATTTCATCTTCAAGGTCCTGAACTTCGAGAGGCAATTCCCCCCGGATGATACGGATTTTATCAACCTGCGAATCAACCTGTTGCAAACCGTATAAAACAATCAGCTTTTTTTCAATCGTGATTTCGGTTTTATCATCCGCACCTTCTGATTTGGCTTTGGGAGCAACCTTTGCCACTGCCTTTACCTCGATTACCTCATCACCTGCTGAAGCACTGGCTTTTGCAGGGGCTGCTTCTTTTGCAACAGGTTTCTTTGCTAATTTTGACGGCTTTGAAGTAGCGACTGGCTTGCTTGTTGTTTTTGCCATAAACTCTTTTTTAAAAATAATGAACAGGATTG
>JBAXDH010000044.1:0-29015 GCA_037141055.1 bacterium
GGCAGCGGTGGTTGGGGTTTTTTTGGCGGTCATGGGGCTTCACGGAAATACATGAAGAGATGAAGGTGATGTGGATATTACCCTCTAATTGAGTTTATCCGGATTGCCAAAATATAAGATTTATATGCTGTTATGACGGACCAGGAAATAATAGAAAAAACCGTAGAATTTGTAAAATCGGAACTCCGGAATGCCGAAGGTGGTCACGACTGGTTCCATATTGAACGGGTCTGGAAGAATGCCAGAACCATTGCCAAAACAGAGCCTGTTGACCTCTTCGTCATAGAACTAGGAGCTCTTTTACATGATATTGCTGATTATAAATTTAATGATGAGCCTGATGGCATCAGGAAAGTCCGAAGATTTCTTGAAAATCTTTTGGCAGATGAAACTGTGATCGATCATGTAGAAAAGATCATGAGCAATATTTCATTCAAGGGTGGGAACTTCACACAGGATTTTTTTTCACCGGAACTGGCAGTGGTCCAGGATGCAGACCGGCTGGATGCCATTGGAGCCATTGGCATTGCCCGTGCATTCAACTATGGAGGATTTAAAGGCAGGGCTATGTATGATCCTTCAATAATGCCAGTGACAGGTATGACGGTAGAGCAGTATAAAAACAGCAATGCCCCGACAATCAATCATTTTTATGAAAAGCTATTACTCCTGAAAGATCGGATGAATACAGAAACCGGCAGAAAAATGGCTCAGCACAGGCATCAGTTCATGGAACAGTTTCTGGAACAGTTTTTTAGGGAATGTGATGGTGAATAGTATCAGTAGTTTATAGTTGTCAGGAATTTTTGGCATGATATCTGCTATTTTCAGGGATCATTAATTTCCTTCCCATGAAATCAATTCTAAGTGTCTTCACTTGCTTTATCCCGATCATGCTAAATGCAACTAACCCGCAGGGAGTGGTCGAAGGCAACAATATGTTCGCCTTCAAACTCTTCCATCAGGTGCAAGGTGGCACGACAAGGAACCAGTTCTACTCTCCCTTCAGCATTTCAACAGCACTGGCGATGGTCTATGCTGGCGCAAAAAATGAAACTGCAATACAGATAAGTCAGACATTGAATTTTGATCCGTCTGATAAATTCCATTCTGAATACAAACATCTGCTGGGCAAACTGCATGAGGGTGCTGATGGAAAGATCAAACTGAACATTGCCAATGGTCTATGGGCTCAGAAAGATTTTAAGTTTCTTGATACCTATATCGATATTGTCAGGTCCAATTACGCCTCGGAACTGAAAAATGTCGATTTTAAAGATAATACAGAACGTGAAACAACCAGAAATGACATCAATGAATGGGTGGAGCGGAACACCAATAATAGAATCAGTAATATACTCAGCCAGGGTGATCTGGATGTCCTGACACGGCTGGTGCTGGTCAATGCCATCTATTTCTACGGTGATTGGGCAACCCCTTTTAAAAAAGAACTGACAAAGACCAGGGACTTTAAATTAATGGATGGAACGAAAGATACGGTGCCATTCATGAATCAGGGTGATCGGTATAATTATTATGAAGATTCAAAAATTCAGGCTCTTGAATTACCATACAAGGATAACAAAGCTTCAATGATAATCTTTCTGCCAAATACCACAGACGGTATAGCAGAACTTGGAAAATCATTGGATTACAAATATTATCAGGTTGTTATCGGGTCATTACAATCAACTGATGTCAGTCTGTCACTTCCAAAATTTAAATTGGACTTCAAATTCGAACTGGGTGGCACTCTTTCAAAAATGGGGATGCCGCTGGCTTTTTCCCAAACTGGTGCCGATTTTTCAGGTATTACTGGTGATCGGGACCTCTATATCAGCAAGGTGATCCATCAGGCGTTTGTAACCGTGGATGAAAAGGGAACCGAAGCGGCTGCTGCCACAGTGGTGACAATGGAATTAATGATGGCTCCAAAACATGTTGAACCAAAAATGTTCAAAGCTGATCATCCATTTGTGTTTCTAATCAGGGATAATACGACTGGCAGTATTTTGTTTATGGGAAAGATCATGAAGCCTGAGTAACAGAACGAATTTTCTATTTCGGTTGAAAGCTACCATCAACGGGTAGCTTTTTTAATTTATCCGAAAAAACCAAAGTCCTGAATATATACCCAGCCCCAGTGATCGTTTTTCACAAACATTAATCCAAATGCGTTAAAACGTCCTTTTGTCGTATATTTATAGGGTAGTAAACGCCACTTATTTTGAAAAATATAATAGTATTTGGTTTGTGTCTAATGACGACACTTTTCTTCATTGGATGTAAAAAAGACAGTACATCGAAGGATTATTCTGGAAATTATTCATTTATCACCACCTCCAACTCATATCCTGATTCAGTTGTTCATTATGATGGTTCTATCACTTTTGATCAAACATCAAAAGTGTTGACTATCAATTATTTTGAACAAATTTATACTCCCAGTTTTCCTTATACGATTTATCCAATTGTTGATGACACAGGGGTCTTGTCATATCCAGATTGGACGACACCACAAACTGGTTATTTTTTTAATGGAAATATTGATAATAATGGAAACATCAACTTCAAAATAGGACTAAGGATTATCCATCAAGGTCAAACCTTTGAATCTTCACGGACTGTAACAGGGAAAAAGAAGTAATTCATTGATTTTCATCGATGATGTTTTTCTGTATATTAGATGATTCTAAGGAAAGATGCCGAATGACATGACACCTGATGGTTGTCAAATGTAAAAGTTGGAGCACTATGAAAAAAATATCCATTCTTTTATTCTAAAGACACTGATTGAGACACTGCAAAAAAATAACCCCCTGATAATCAGAGGGTCATCGTAGCCCCACCGGGAATCGAACCCAGATTTAAAGTTTAGGAAACTTCCGTTCTATCCATTGAACTACAGGGCCGGAAGAATATCGAATATTGAACAACGAAGGGTGAAGTTTGAACGGCGTAAACCCAATCCATTGTCAATGGTTTTCGAATTCCGGTGCAAAATTAAGAATTTTTATTTGATATCCGCCCCATTGATCGCTCCTTCCCCCGGAGTGACAAAGAAAAGCGTTCCGTCAGGATTTTCAGCCATCAGGATCATCCCCTGAGATTCGATTCCTTTGAGCTTCCGGGGCTCGAGGTTTACCAGGATGCAAACGCGTTTGCCAATGATCTCTTCGGGACTGAAGAATTTGGCAATGCCCGAAACAACGGTGCGCTGGTCGATGCCGGTGTCAATTTTCAGTTTCAGCAGCTTGTCGGTTTTTGCCACTTTTTCAGCTTCAAGGATGGTGCCCGTGCGAATATCCATTTTGGAGAAATCTTCAAACCCGGTTGCTTCTTTCACTGGTTTTACCGGCGCTTTGGCTTGTGTCGCCTCGTTTGCCAGCTTCGTGTCAAGCAGTTTCTGAACCTGGGCATCAATGGCCGCATCTTCGATTTTTTCAAAAAGAAGTTCCGGCTGATTCATCTGGTGGCCCGCAACCAGCCAGTTCAGCCTGCCGGCATCATGCCATTTGAAATCCGGGAGGTTGAGGATCTGCCTGATCTTTGCCGCTGAAAAGGGAAGAAACGGTTCTGCGATGACCGACAATTGTGCGGAGATCTGCAGGGAGAGGTTTAACACAGTTCCCACCCTGTCAGGGTCGGTGGTAAATAACTTCCAGGGCTCGTTCTCTGTGAGATATTTATTGCCCAGCCGCGCAAGGTTCATCATGTCTGCCAGCGCTTCCCTGAAACGATAGGCGTGGATGCTGGCGGCGATACGACCTGGAAACTGGCGCATTTCGTCCATCGTTGCGATGTCGGCATCGTTAAATCCGGAAGTTCCAGGAACTTTTCCTTCAAAAAACTTATGCGTCAGGACAATTGTGCGGTTGACAAAATTCCCAAGGATGGCAACGAGTTCGCTGTTATTCCTTGTCTGGAAGTCCTTCCAGGTGAAATCATTATCTTTTGTTTCGGGGGCGGCTGAGGTGAGCACATAACGCAAAACATCCTGTTTGCCGGGAAAAGCCTCAAGATATTCATGAAGCCACACTGCCCAGTTGCGCGAAGTGGAAATTTTGTCGCCTTCCAGGTTCAGGAATTCATTGGCGGGCACATTGTCGGGAAGGATATAAGTTCCTTCGGCTTTTAACATGGCCGGGAAGATGATGCAGTGAAAAACGATGTTGTCCTTGCCGATAAAATGAACCAGTTTGGATTCAGGATCTTTCCAGTATTTCTCCCATTCCGGGGTCAGTTCCCTGGTGGCGGAAATATACCCGATGGGCGCGTCAAACCACACATAGAGCACTTTCCCTTCAGCTCCTTCAACTGGAACTTTCACACCCCAGTCGAGGTCGCGGGTAACGGCACGCGGCTGAAGCCCCTGGTCGATCCACGACTTGCACTGTCCGTAAACATTTATTTTCCAGTCCTCTTTATGCCCTTCCAGGATCCATTCGCGCAGCCACGGTTCATACTGGTCAAGCGGGAGGAACCAGTGCCTTGTTTCTCGCAGCACCGGTTTGTTTCCGCTGAGCACCGATTTCGGATCAATCAGGTCGGTGGCGTTCAGCGAGGTGCCGCATTTTTCGCACTGGTCACCGTAAGCTTTTTCATATCCGCAGTGGGGGCATGTTCCGGTGATGTACCTGTCGGCAAGGAACTGCCCGGTGGCTTCATCAAAATACTGTGCAGACACTTTTTCGATGAATTGCCCGGCGTCATAGAGTTTTCGGAAGAATGCCGATGCAGTTTCATGATGAACCGGGTTTGATGTGCGGGAATAAATATCAAAGGAAATTCCAAAATCTTCAAACGATTTTTTGATGATGCCGTGGTACCGGTCGACGATGTCCTGCGGGGTCACTCCCTGCTGCAAAGCCTTGATGGTAATGGGTACCCCGTGTTCATCCGATCCGCCGATGAAAATAACGTCCTCTTCATTCATCCGGAGGAAGCGAACATAGATATCGGCCGGAACATATACCCCGGCAAGGTGCCCGATGTGGATGGGCCCGTTGGCATATGGCAAAGCGGAGGTAACGGTATATCGTTTGTAAACAGGTTTATCGCTCATGGGAACAGGCTCTGAAATGGACTAAAAATGAGGCGCAAAGATATGAAATAATGAAAAAGGCCGGGTTGGCGAAACTCCTTTTTCTTTACTTTTGGCGCATGATCCGGCCACCAAATCTGAAAAAGGGCGATAAAATCGCAATTGTCTCGCCTGCAAGGAGTATCACATTTGAGGAAGTCCATCCGTCCATCCGGTTTTTCCAGCGCAATGAGATGGAAGTCGTCCTGGGAAGTTATGTTTTCAGCAGGCAAAACCAGTTTGCCGGTACCGATGATCAGCGCTGCAGGGATTTTCAGCATATGCTCGACGATGATAACATCAGGGCGATCATCTGCGCCCGCGGAGGGTACGGAACGGTTCGGATCATCGACCGGCTTGATTTTACCCGGTTTTGTGAAAACCCCAAATGGATTGTGGGGTACAGCGATATCACCGTCCTTCATTCGCACATTCAAAAGCAATGCAGAACGGAAACACTTCACGCTGCCATGCCGGTCAACATCAAAGGCGATATGCAGGATGAATCGCTGCAAACCCTGGTGAATGCTCTTTTCGGGAAGCAGCTGTCCTATTCCCTGCCGAAAACCGGCCCGTCCCGCAGCGGCCATGCCGAAGGAGTCCTTACAGGCGGGAACCTTTCCATTCTCTACAGTTTGATGGGCTCTGCTTCGGAACCGGAAACTGACGGGAAAATTTTGTTCCTGGAAGATGTGGACGAATACCTCTACCACATCGACCGGATGATGATGAACCTGAAACGGGCCGGGAAACTCGAAAAGCTGAAAGGGCTCATCGTAGGCGGAATGTCACGGATGAATGACAATTCCATCCCTTTTGGAAAGGAGGCCAATGAGATCATTGCCGATGCAGTGAAAGATTATAAATTCCCGGTTTGTTATGATTTTCCGGCAGGCCACCAGGATGTGAACCTCGCGCTGATCATGGGACGAAAGGTGGGTCTGAGTGTTGACAATGTTGTAGAAGTATCTTTTTATTAACAATCCGCATTACCTATTCCTTCTTTCCCGATTAACCTGAATGAAAGATCATATCGAACTGGGCAAGGCCGGGGAAGCACTCGCCCTGACCCTTCTGGAAAGTAAAGGATACCTGATCCTGGAAAAAAACTGGAAATACGGCCGGGAGGAGATCGACATCATCGCCCGCGACGGCAATTTCATTGTGATCGTCGAAGTGAAAACCCGTTCGTCAAATACGTATGCCGAACCCGAGGCCGCTGTGAACAGGAGCAAGCAGCGCATCCTCATCAGGGCGGCAAATGCGTATGTGAATTACAGACGGCAATATGGCGATGTGCGGTTCGATATTATAACAGTTCTGGTAAGACCTGAAGGTGAAGAAATCAACCACATTGTGGACGCGTTTTATGCAACTTTGTAATGGATTTACCACCACCGGAATTCGAAAAGTCCCGGCGAAAGTGTGGGTCAGGGGAGGTAAGTGAATTTTCTGTAACTTACGTGACCGAGGGAGTCTCTCGTAGTTTCCCACTGCACCCTGTTCATCCCGTCAAAAACATAGGTCAGGTTCAGTGATGGCTGGTTTGTCCTTGTGATTGTTTTAATGAGTGCGTTGCTCTGCTTTCCGTCGAAATAGATTCCATGGTTTTCATTCCCGATGGTATTGGCTTTATCGGTATAATATATATTGCCGGTTGTATCATATTTTGAGCTGATACTGGTCTGGGTAAGCCTGACAATGCGGCTCTGGTTATAGCATACATAGGTATAAGTGTCGGTCATCGTCCCTCCCTGGTACTCATAAACCTGTTTGGTCATGTATCCTTCAGGGCTGTAAGTCCATGTAAAAATTATGCCCGCATTGGAGGATACGGCTAATCCCTGGTCGTTGAGGATGATATCAGCGCCCCTCGTTTTAATTTTACCGGATTGGTATTCATACCATGCTGAGGTATCGGTATGGCCATCCTGGGTTGTCAGTTCCAGTGTCAGCCGTCCGGATGCATCATAGAAAAACTGGTTCCGGTAAGCAAATACAGTATCAATGCCGGTATAACGGGTTTCCTCGGTAATCTTGTGAGGAGAAGGCATGAGCGGGTGGCATTGAACATACACGGGGGTCTCTTTCTTGCTGCAGGCGGCAGCCAAAATCAGGAAAAATATGAGTACGGGGACAATTGAGCGCATACCGAAATTTTTGGAGTTCAAAGATATTATTTTCTTCCGAAATCTGCCGGGATTTCCCCCCAGTATTCGGTTTCCCATTTGAGGATTTTATTGGGCCATTTATTGTCGCGAAGCCAGATGAGAGCCCTGTCGACCAGTTCGAAGAGTTTTTTGTTTTTCGGAGAGACCGCGAGGTTGGTATTGATTGCTTTTTTTCGCACCCAGGCAATGGCGGTGCGTGAATCGGTGTAGACAGGCCAGTCGCAATTCCGCTGTTTCAGATAGGCCAGTGCATGAACAATTCCGAGGAATTCCCCGATGTTCACCGTTCCCTGCGGAAACGGGCCCATGTGATACAATTCGGCACCCGATTTGGTGTCAACACCACGGTATTCAAGAATGCCGGGATTCCCGGCGCAGGCGGCATCGGTGCAAATGCTGTCGGCAATGGGTACGCCGACCAGGGGGTTGGAGCAGGTGACCTTTTTCGGGGCATTCAACCCCTTTGTCATGTGTTTCCGGGGCTCGTCGTTCAAGGCGTTTTTTGCGAGGTCAAGCGTAGGAAACCCCTTGTAGAGGGCGCCGGTAAAACCATCCACCTGCTTTTTGCAATCGGACCAGCTTTGGTATATCCCAGGGGTCTTACCCTGCCAGACGACGTAGAATTTGTTTTTGGGCATTGCGTTGATTATTTTGCAAAAATACGGCATTGTTATCCTTCATCAAAATTTCGCACCTACGGCGCGAAAACATGTGCGCATCTTACGTGCTACCAGAATTGCGCTCCGATGGAGCGCAATTTCACCCAAAACCACCGGTTCACATGCTCAATAGGGGCCCAATTCTGTTTGCCCACTCCGTGGAGTGGAATTTTACCCAAAATAATCGGCTAACTGACCGCATTGGGGCACGATTCTGTTAGCCCGCTCCGAGGAGTGGAATTTCACCCAAAATAACCAGCTGACCGGCCCCAGCGGGGCCCAATTCTGTTTGCCCGTAATGGATGATGAATCCCGGCGCGCCGTAGGTGCGCAATTTTATTGATCAAAGAATTTGAAAACATATTTCTCATCATACCGGACATCTGTCTTACTCAGCATTTCGATGTATTCATTCCGGAAAGAGATTTTCAGATGATGCTGCTCCTGGTTCAGGATGTATTTAATAATGCGATCACGGTTTGAGTAGCTGTGGGAAAATATTCCATATCCCTCCTGCCAGTGAAACGGCCGGATAGATAAATTATTGGTATTGACAAATGCGGAAGAATCAGATTTTATATCCCTCACAAAATCAGGAATATAAATGGTTGGTGCTAGTCCTGCAAAAATGTGAACATGGTCTCTGGTTCCATTTACTGCGAAAGATTTTTGTTTTTTCCCCTCGATAATCCCGTAAATATAACGGAACAATTCTTTTTTGAATTCAGGAAGAATGAGTGCTTCACGATGTTTTACAGCGAAAACGATATGCATGCTGATCTGACTGTAGGTGTTTGGCATGTTGTATGTTTTTGTGGTTAATCGGGTTTATGCCAAAAGGTGATACGATTGTGAATAAAATTTCGCACCTACGGTGCGAAAACATTTGCGCATCCTATGTGCTACCAGAGTGGCGCTCCGATGGAGCGCCATTTCACCCAAAATAACCGGCTGGCCGGCCCCATGGGGGCCCAACTCTGGCAGCTCGTGATGGATTATGAATCCGGGCGCTCCGTAGGTGCGCCATTTCGCCCAAAATACCGGAAGCCCGGCCCCAGCGGGGCACGATTCAGGCAGCCCGCATATAAATATGAATTCCAGCGTACCGCAGGTGCGCAATTTTGATAACTTTGCTGCGATGAACCCCCTCAGAAAGCTCGCCGGGCAAACGGCTGTGTATGGCGTATCCAGTGTCCTGGGGCGTATCCTTGGATACCTGCTGGTACCCTTGTACACCCGTGTGTTTTTGCCGGGAGAATACGGAACCGTAAGCGTTTTTTACGCCTATGCAGCTTTCCTGATGGTCGTGCTTACCTATGGCATGGAAACCGCATTTTTCCGGTTCAACGAAAGCGAAAAGAACAAGGAAAAAGTGTTTAGCACCGCCATGATCGCACTGATAATTTCGACCCTGGTATTTCTCCTGGTCGCCACGGTTTTCGCGCAATCCATTGCAAGCTGGATCGACTATCCCGCCCACCCGGAATATGTGCTCTGGTTCGCCTGGTTCCTTGCGCTGGATGCCCTTTCAAAAATCCCGTTTGCCAGGCTGAGGGCCCGCAACCAGGCGCTGCGGTTCGCATTTATCAACATGGCCAACATCTCGGTCAATTTCTGCCTCAACCTGTTTTTTCTGCTCTTCTGCCCCTTCGTCCTGGCACACGATTCATGGAGCTTCCTGCATGGATTCATCCACATGGTTTACCGCCCGGACTGGGGAATCGAATATATTTTCATCTCAAATCTCATTGCCAGCTCGCTTGCGCTCATTCTTCTGACTCCCCAGATTGCGGGCCTGAAATGGAAGATCGACCCGAAGCTGCTGAAATCCATGCTGATGTATGCCTTTCCACTGCTGTTTGCCGGAATGGCAGGCATGGTCAACGAAACATTCGACAGGTTGCTTCTTCGCTATCTCCTGCCGAAAGATGTTGCCGCATACCAGGTAGGCATTTACAGCGCCTGTTACAAAATTTCCATCCTGATGACCATTTTCATCCAGGCGTATAAATATGCGGCTGAACCGTTCTTCTTCGCCGCGGCAAAGGAAAAGGACGCCAAAATATTGTACGCCAGGATCATGGATTATTTCATCATCATCGTTTCCTTCATTTTCCTGGCAACCATGGTCTATCTCGACGATTTTATCCTTCATTACCTCATCGGGAAAAATTACTGGGAAGGCAAGGGCGTCATACCTGTTCTCATGATGGCAAATCTATTCCTGGGTGTTTATTACAACCTTGCCATCTGGTACAAACTCACTTCAAAGACCGTCTGGGGCGCATGGCTTTCGGTGATCGGTGCGGTTATCACTCTTGTCCTTAATTTCTGGTGGATTCCGCTGGGCCCCGATCATCTTATCCATGGATATCTCGGTTCCGCATGGGCCACGTTTATCTGCTACGGCGCAATCATGGTGATCTCATACCTTATCGGGCAGCGCTTTTTCCCGGTGAAATACAACCTCGGCAAATTTTTTGGTTATCTTGGATTTGCCATCCTTCTTTATGCGGTGAGTTGCTATGTTGTTCCGGGGGGGGTGTTCCTGAGGATTTTGTTCCACACAGCGCTGCTCGCAATATTTGCAGGAACCGCATACCTGGTTGAAAGGCGGCAGCCTGCCGTATCGGGGTAGATCAAGATTTTTATTACCTTTGCAACCTTATTCATCAGGATGAAGATCAGGATTGTCAATCACTCCAGACATGCTTTGCCGGCTTATGAAACCGTGGCTTCAGCCGGCATGGACCTGCGTGCAAACCTCGATGCGGACATCGCACTGAAACCGCTGGAGCGAATACTTGTTCCGACCGGCCTTTTCATTGAAATTCCGATAGGATACGAAGCCCAGATCAGGCCCCGCAGCGGGCTGGCCATTAAAAAAGGCATCACACTGCTCAATACCCCGGGAACGATAGATGCCGATTATCGCGGTGAAATCAAGATCATCCTGGTGAACCTGTCAAACGAGGAATTCGTCATCTGCGACGGTGAGCGCATTGCACAAATGGTCATTGCTGCGCACGAACAGGCTGAATGGGTGGAGGTGGAGGAACTTGCTGAAACAGACAGGGGGGGTGGGGGATTTGGGCACACGGGAATAAAGTGAGATTCACGATTTATTGATTTACGATTTACGATTTCAGGATGAGAGGATTTGCGAGGGTTATAATTTTCATTTTTTCGCTGGGTGCTGCAAGCCAGGTTATAGCCGGTGATGTGTTTGCTGCGCCGGGTTCTTTTAACATGCCTGACCTGCAGAAACACGACAGGAAAAAATCGAAGAAGGAGCAGGCGAATCAGGCAATGGTTAATCCCGGGAATCCTGGGATGCTGATCGATGCGAAGAAAGAAGCGATCATCGGGAATATCAAGGGTGCCCAGGATATGTTCCGGAGTTACATCAGCCGCTTTCCCTTGGATCCGGTGGGTTATTTCGAACTGGCAAAGCTGGATTCGGAACAAAAAAACTATGAGGAGGCGGTCGGGATGTGCCGCGAGGCAAACAGGCTCGATCCGGATAACATTTGGTACTCTTTGTTTCTTGCGGAACTTTTTCAAATAACTTCCCGGCCCGATGAAGCGATTGGCATCTACAAGACCGTCGTAGAAAAATACCCCGGGAACCTTGATCACCTTTACCAGTTGGCTGCCCTTTATCTCCAGGTTGAAAAATACCAGGATGCGATTAAAATCTATAACCAGATTGATGAAAAAACAGGGGTTTCCGAAGACATTGCCTTGCAGAAACAAAAGATATACCTGCATCTCAATGATTTGAAGGGTGCGGAAAACGAGATCAGGAAACTGATCACCGCCTTCCCCGACGACCCCAGGTACTATTCGATCCTGGCGGAGTTTTACATGTCGAACAACATGCAGGAGAAAGCCCTCGAGACCTACCGGAAAATTTCAGTGATGGACCCCGACAATGCTTACATCCACATGTCGATGGCCGACTATTACCGGAAAGCCGGGAATAAGGAAAAGGCGTTTGAAGAGCTCAAACTCGGGTTTGCCAACCCCAACCTTGACGTGGATACGAAGGTGAACATCCTCCTTTCTTTTTATACCGTCAACCAGATTTATAACGACCTTAAAGATCAGGCGTTCACTTTGTCGCAGATCCTGATCGAAACGCATCCGAAAGACCCGAAGGCGTTTTCCATCTACGGCGACCTGCTTTTACAGGATAAAAAGTATGCTGAAGCCAGGGTCACATTTCTTAAAGTTCTGACAATTGACAGCAGCCGCTACGCGGTTTGGGAACAGGTTCTTCAGCTTGATCTTCAGTTGAATGAACTTGATCATCTGCTGACATACAGCGCCAGGGCCATCGAACTTTTTCCCGACCAGCCGCTGCCTTTTCTCTTTTCGGGACTGGCAAACCTTCAGCTGAAAAAGAATGAGGCCGCTCTCAAGGCACTGAATACCGGTTCAAACCTGGTCGCCGAAAACAACGAACTGCTGGCCCAGTTCTACATGTACCAGGGAGATGTGCACCATGCCCTGAAGAACGAATCGGAATCTTTCGCTGCATACGAACGGTCTCTCAAACTGAAAGACGACAACAGCTATGTACTGAACAATTATGCATACTATTTATCCCTGCAGGGCAGTGAACTTGACAAGGCAGAAAAGATGTCGAAAAAAGCGGTTACGCTCGACCCGGAGAATGCCTCGTTCCAGGATACCTATGGCTGGGTGTTGTTCAAACAGAAAAAGTACAGGGAGGCTGCCGAATGGATATTGAAAGCAATACAAAACAAGGAAGAGGCGAGCGCAGAAGTGCTGGAACATTACGGAGATGCAATGTTTAAAATGGGTGATCCAGCCACAGCCCTGGAATACTGGATGAAGGCAAAGCAGAAAGGGCCGGGCTCCGAACTCCTCGATAGAAAGATCAACGAAAAAAAATATTTCCAATAATTCATGATGCCTGATATTCAGAAACTCCGCCGGTTTTTCCTGCTTTTTCTTGCACCATTGTTTCTTGTTGTATCCTGCAGCCCTGCACGTAAAGTCATGAAGGCCCCCATCAAAGAGGAAGGCCCTGAGTATTTGTTTACCCGGCTGAAGGAAAAGGAGTTGAAATTCAGCTGGATATCGGCCAAGTTTTCAGCCGAATATTCGAACAAGGGCAAGGAAAATTCGTTCAGCGGGCAAATCCGCATCCGCAAAGACAGCCTGATCTGGATCTCTTTAACGCCCATGCTGGGAATCGAGGCGGTGAGGATCATGATTTCACAGGATTCCGTGAAGATGATCAACCGGCTCAATGACACCTATTTCATCGGCGATTACGATTACGTGAACCGCTTTCTGAACGCCAACATCGACTTTGACCTGCTGCAGGCGTTCCTGCTTGGGAACGACCTTGAGTTCTATGAAAATGGGAAATTCAGGGCGACCATCGACAAGGGCGAATACAAGCTGTCGACCGGTGAACGCCTCAAACTAAAGAAATTTGTTCGCAACAGCCAGGAAAATCTGAAGATTTTTATTCAAAACCTCTGGCTCGACCCGGTCAACTTCAAAATTACCCATGCCGATGTAAAGGAGATCCGCCGCGACAATATCCGGCTCGAGGCTTTCTATGAAAATTTCGAACCGGTGGAAGACCAGCTGTTCCCGAGGAAGATGACCTACACCATCTGGGCAGACAATACCATCAGGGTCAAGGCTGACTTTTCAAAGCTGGTGATCAACAACCCGTTGCAGTTTCCGTTTAAAATCCCGGCCAGTTATCAACAGGTGAAATAAAATATTTTTCCGATGATCAAACGCAGCCTTCTGTTCATTGAGAAATTAAATGCCGGGTGGCTGCTGGTTTTGATTTTCCTGGTTGCGGTTCCCCCCGTCTTTTCGCAGTCGGCAAAGGATAAGGAGCAACTGCAGCGGACGAAGCAGAAACTGGAGGAGGAGATCCGCTACACCACCGACCTGCTGCAGAAAACACAGAAAAACAAGGAGACATCCCTGAACAAACTGCAGATCCTCGCAAAGCAGATTAAAAGCCGGGAAGCGCTGATCAGTGCCATAAACCGGGAGCTGAATGACGTACAGGTAACCATGATGGTTGACAGCATTCAGATCGGCAGGATGTCAAATCAGCTTCGCAGCCTGAAGTCTGAATATGCCCGGATGATCAGCTACGCCTACCGGACGATGAACGGCCACAACAAGCTGATGTTTATCTTCTCGGCCAGGGATTTCAACCAGGCATACCAGCGCCTGAAATATTACCGTCAGTATGGTTCGTACCGCCGCCACCAGTCTGAACAGATCGAAACGACCCAGAAGGCGATCAATGCCCACCGCAGGAATCTTGAAACGGTCAAAGATCAGAAACTTTCCCTGATTCAATCGAAACAATCAGAAAAACAGAGACTTGACCTTGAAAAAACCGAGAAAGCAAAAGCGGTGAATGAGCTTTCTTCCAGGGAAAAGCAATTGCTGGCGACCTTGAAAACAAAACAGCAGGCGGCATTGCGCCTCGAAAATGCCATCGAGAAGCTGATCGCCGATGATATCAGGGCTTCCGAAGAGCGAATGCGAAAAAAAGAGGCAAAAGTGAATAAAACAACCGCTGCTTCGAAGCCTGCTCCGGGAAAGCCGGCCATGGATTTTACCCCGAAGGAAAAAGAACTGTCATCTTCGTTCTCTGCCAATCGCGGAAAGCTACCATGGCCATGTGACCGCGGATTTATTTCCGGAAGTTTTGGCGAGCACGCCCACCCGGTGCTGGAACATGTAAAAGTGAAAAACAACGGCATCGACATCATGACCGAACAGGGTTCGCCGGTAAAGGCAGTTTTCGGGGGCAGGGTGAGTCGCGTGATGGCATTCCCGGGGCTCAACAGCGTGGTGATCATCCGGCACGGAGAGTACCTCACCGTTTATTCCAACCTTGACGAAGTGAATGTGAGCGACGGGCAGGAAGTTACGGTGAAGCAGGCAATCGGGAAGGTTCACGCCGAACCGGCAGGGCAAAAATCGGAGCTGCATTTTGAACTATGGCACGGCAAGGAGATCCAGGATCCTGAAATCTGGCTTGCCGGCAGATGATAAGGAGGAATCGTATTGATAAAACATCCCGGCGAACTCGCCGCATTGCTTACAGCTGTTTTCTGGACTGTCACTGCTCTGGCTTTTGAAGCTGCAAGCCGCAAGATCGGTTCCATGGTGGTCAACCTGCTGAGGCTGATCGCGGGATTTTGTTTCCTTACGCTGTTCGTTTTTTTCTACCGCGGAACTCTTTTCCCGGTGGATGCCACCCCGCATGCATGGCTGTACCTCACGCTTTCAGGCCTGGTAGGATTCGTGTTTGGCGACCTATGCCTGTTCCAGGCGTTCGTGGTCGTCGGTGCCAGGATATCGATGCTGCTCATGGCACTTGCCCCGCCCATGACGGCCCTTATCGGCTGGCTGGTGCTTGGGGAGACCCTTTCGTGGAAAAGCTGGATCGGCATGACGCTCACGATAACGGGAATCGCCCTGGTGGTCCTGAAAAGACACACGGCGGAGGAAAGCAACGGCGGTTTCAGGAAAGTCAGGTTCAATTACCCGCTGTGGGGGATTCTCCTTGGACTGGGCGGGGCAGCAGGCCAGGCCGTCGGACTTGTATTGAGTAAAGTCGGCATGCAGTCGTACGATACTTTTGCAGCCACCCAGATCAGGGTCATCGCCGGAGTTGCCGGGTTTGCCGTTTTATTCACGATCATGGGATTCTGGAAACATGCATTCAGGGCCCTCAGCAAGCGGAAACCCATGCTTCAGCTTTCTCTGGGGGCTTTTTTCGGGCCGTTTCTCGGAGTATCATTTTCGCTCATTGCAATCAAATATGCCGATACCGGCATCGCTTCCACGATCATGTCCATCGTCCCGGTGCTGATTATTCCGCCCTCCATGATACTATATAATGAAAAAGTTACGTTAAAGGAAGTAGCAGGAGCATTGCTCGCTGTTTCGGGTGTGGCGATGTTCTTCCTGTAGGCGTCGCATGTCACGAAAAATAAGTTCATTCATCAAATATGAAGTATGTTCATCCATCGTCCAACAGCAAATGAAATGAAGGCTCCGGAAGATCCCGGACCTCGGTTTTATGTGGGGCTGGTTGTTTTTATAGCCTCATTTTTTATGCTGCCCACCGGGCTTGTGCTTCGCGAATTCGTCTTTGATCCTTTCTGGAGATCTTTCATACTCGGGGTCTTCTGGATCAGCGCACCCCTGATGAAGATCGGCAGCATTGCCATTCTTGGCAAATCATCCTATGCCTGGATCAACTACAAAATTCATTTCTTCTACCACAAGGTTGCAAAACCTCACCAGATCACACTTGTACGGTACAACATCGGACTGGTGCTCTTTGTGCTGCCTTTTCTTCCGAATTACATGATCTCCTTCATGCCCCACATGCTTCACATCTCCCTGACAACACGCTACATCATCATCATTGCCTCGGATGTGATGTTTCTTTCCAGCCTGTTTGTGCTGGGCGGTGATTTCTGGGATAAGCTGAGGGCACTTTTCATCTACAAGGCAAAAGCCCGGTTCACGGAAGATTCCGAAACCAAATAGGCGTCTTGCCGCCGATAAAAAAATCAACCGCGAAGACGCGAAGGCGCCAAATGGATTTTTTTAGCGTCTTAGCGCCTTTGCGGTGAAAAAAAGCTTTGATGCATCTATAATCTCAACCTCAGGCTTACAAAGAACTCCCTGCCCGGAGCAGCCTGGTAGCTGTTATAATCAGGACCGTTGTTGGGCTCGGTAAATCCGAAATATTGGTAATCAAACACGTTTTTGCAGAAAACACTGATATCGCCGGCAAGCGAACCAAGTTTCCAGCCGTATTTCAGGTTCGCATTGACCACGGTAAACCCGGTACGCTCGTCAGATTGCCGGATGACCGTGTTTTCATGGTACTGTTTGTAGATGGAGTCATCCACCTGGATGTACCATTTGGATTGATATTGAACATTGGCCGTCAGGGTAAAATGTTTCAGGAATTTTACAGCCGCCTCGGCGGTGAGCATGTGTTCCGGACATTGTGGAATCCAGTGGCCTTTCACGCTGTCGGGAGAAGTGTACTGGAAATGGGAATAGGCATACGCAACATCGAATTTGAGAAAATCAACCGGAGAATAAGATAAATAGGTTTCTATACCCCATCTTTTACTTTCACCCTTATTTCCATAGAATGCGGTATTATTTCCTCTTCCGGGGACACTGTAGCGGTAAAACTCATCTTTTGAATTGATGAGGAAACCGGTCACATCATAATAAAACGACTTTCCGATTTCACCCCGTACCCCCAATTCGCCACCCAGGGAGGTCGAAGGTTTAATCAGGGAGTTGAATCCGCCATATTTTTGAGGGTTGTTATACAGTTCATCTTCCGTTGGCACCAGGAAACCGGAGCCATAGCTGGCATAAATGTTGGCTGCTTTGGCAAGGTCATAGGCCAGCCCCATGCGGAAAGTAGGCTTCTGAAATGTTTTTGAATCGCTGATGTTGGAAGAATCCAGCTTGTTGTAGACATAGTCGTAACGGACATTCAGCAAGGCATAGAGTTTTTTGGCAATATCAAGCTTGTCAATTAAATACACCCCCGCACTCCTCTGGCGGATAACCTGGTTGATCAGGGCCGTGTTGAGATCAAAAACTTCCTCGCTCCAGTAATTATCAACGCGGCTGTTGTTAATGTGATCTCCGTCGGGCACGGCAAACATGTGCTCTGTCATCTTCATCGACTGATAATCGACACCCAGGCTGATGTTGTTAAAAAGATTTTCCTTGCCGAAATGCAGGTTGTATTGTGCGGAAATCCCCGGGTTGACATAGGGTTTAAAATCATCACCGTTGTTGGAAGTCTCCTGGTAATTATTCATCCGGATAAACCCCTTGACGGTGATATCCTGGTTCTTTGCGAAATCATATTTTACGATCACCGCACCGGTAAGCCGCTGGGTTTTATGAAATTCGTTGTATCGCACTGCGTCTGTATTCGCGGCCCGGTGACCAACGGTATCGTACCTGCTTAAATTGATGCCTTCTGCATTTTGATTGAAATAGCTGGTATAGGTAAGCAGTTGTGTGACTTTAATTTTATTTGAGGGCGTCCAGGTAAGTTTTTCACTCAGGTTATCGGCCATGTAAGACTGGTGTTCACGATAACCGTGACTCTGCATGTGAGAATAGGAAATCCTGTAGTTCACATTGCCTTGCGTGCCGTCGACCTGCCCCAGGATCTTCCAGAACCCGTTTGAACCACCGGATGCGTATATTGAACTGTTCACGGGCTTTGCACCGCCATCCTTCGTCGTGATATTGATCATCCCGCCGGTTGCGCTGGCACCATAAAGAGATGCCGCCAGTCCTTTTACGACTTCGATGTTTTTTACAGTTTCCCAGTCAACATCGTAAAGGTCGGGGGCAAAACCACCCGGACTGTTGATTGATATCCCATCAATTAAAACCCCGATTCCGCGGAACCCGCTTTCTGTTAAAACACCCTGTCCCCGGATGTACACATGCAATCTTGATCCGCCTGTGCCATTGTCAATTCTCACCCCCGGAACAAGCCGGAGCGCATCATCTGCAGCGATGGTTTTTGACAATGCGTTGGCCTGTATGCCCGTAACAACTGAAATGGCGGCAGGAATCTGCCTTATAGGAATGTTAATTCTTAAAGCGCTAACCACGACCTCGTTGAGATTTTTTATGGCAAGTGAGTCACCTACGGCCGGTGCCGGGGTCTTTTTCTCCTGGCCAATGGCCTGGAAAGCAACGAATAATATTAGTAAAACAGCAGTATAAATTGATTTCATGGCTTGATTCATTTAAATATGAAAAGATTCCTGCCAAAGAATAAACATTCCCGGCAGGCAAAATAAAACCGTAAAGGAAATCAGTCAGTTTCAGGGGGAGGAGCGAAATGGGCCAGGTAAACCGGGAAAATGGGTGCCAGGAATACCGGGAAAGAAAAGGAAGTTGCCTCTCCGGAAAATTGCTGGGAAGTGCCGTGGAGAAGCGCCTGGATCACCAGGTTGTAAAGCATGGCCGCAATGGGCCTGCCATTTGAAGGGCCGGAATGCCCGCTGCGATGGTAAATCAATCTGAAACCGGCCAGCAGGGTCTCCTCCTTTTTATCATGCAGGCAGTAGAAAAAAGTGGTGTCGCCATTTTTGCGCTCAACAACAACATCGTAAAGTTTTCCGAAGTATGTAACTTCAGTTTTCTCCAACCGGCGAAATTGTTGTTCCTTTTCAGGATGAAAAATTTTGAGGAGCTTAATTTCTGGATGAAAAATGCCACGTCTGATTTGGGTGGTCATTTCCTTCCTGGCCTGGTATTGGCCGCATTTAAAGACAAAGTAATATCCCATGGTATTAACAAGGAAGGCGAATAAAACCGCAATAACAGCAATTCTTTTCAAGCGATTTATTTTCTGATGATCAATTCGTGGCGGTAGTTCCGAGCAACCATTTCCAGACAGGAAGAACATGAATTTCACCTGAATCGGTGCTGATAACATTCTCCTCATTCCAGGTCAGAATATGGCACAAAGGATGCCCAAGTTCCTTCATCGCTGCTTCAAGGCCTGCCAGTTCCCTGTCCCGGTTTTCTGATGGTATGATATTCTCTATTCACTCAACGCTGTTCACTCACCGCCGTTCACTCTTTACGAACAGTTTTCAGTGAAAATTTCCAAATTAAAAGGTAAAATAGAAAAGTGAATAGTTTGTGACACCACGCTTTTCACTTTTCTCTTTTCACTCACTGGTATAAAAGTGATCAATCAACTTATATAATATTAGAAATGCAATATATTCACACTGAATAACGATTGTACCAGGTTATTTCCTGATGATCAGTTTATGTGCAGTGGTTCCGTGAGCGGTTGCAAGTGACAGCAAATATACGCCAGCCGGCAGAAAAGTCAAATTAATATTTCTGCTGCGGTGTGCTGCAATCTTCGGATCTTCTTCCTTGTAAACGACCTCATTCAAAGCGTTCGTGACGGAGAGCGTCATCGGGCCCGGTTCGCGGGTGCTGATCTCGACTGTGAACATGCCCTGGCCCGGATTCGGATAAACATTGATATAGTTTGCAGCATTTTCATCGATCCCTGTGCAGTTTTTAAAGGTCAGGTACACCGAATCCCGGTTCTGACATTGAAACCTGTTTGTTACCACCAGCCTGAACAGGTGCGTTCCCGGCCCCCCGGCAGATGTAGAATCGAAGGTCGCGGCAGGTGTAGTGAAATTCCCCGGTGTCCAGTGGAATGAATTGACACCGGCTGTGTCTGCCGACAACACAATTGCCTGACCGGCACACACGGTGTCGTTCGGGGAAACCGTTATCACAGCTGCAGGGCGGGGGCGGATCACGATGTTCTTGTTTTTGCCCGTGCTGCCATACCTGCTGTATCCGGTGAGCCGCAGCAAGGCTGCTCCCGAAACAAGGTCATTGGTGCCGGGTGTGTAGGTTGTCGTGAGGGTTGTGTCACTGGTGAAAAACCCGTCGCCGGCCGAAGTCCATTTAAGCGAATCATACTGTTGGGCAGTGGCATGGAGCATTGCATTCGACCCCGCACAGATGGTGTCATCCGGCCCCGGATCAACCGATGGAAGGACCGGGGGAGGCAAGGCAATAAAATCTATCCAGCAGCGGTCTGCCCCGGTGAAGTATGCCAGGTCTTTCAGGTAGAGCCATTTGAATACATGCTGCCCGGCTGAAACAGGAAAGGATGCCCGCATCCACGGTGTTTCGCCCGACCACTGGCCCTGCAGCACGCCGTCGATGGTAAACATCAGGAAATCATAGTCCTGCTCACTGGAGGTCCGGAGATAAAAGGAGATGCTGTCGTCGGTCACCGAAGCGTAGGAGAGGATTAGCTGGGAGTTCTGATAGTCGGTGATCGGGCCCGATTCCGCGCAGAAATATCCTTCCCACGGATTGACCGGCGTGATGACCCATGGCTTTGCCCCGCCTGCCTGCCACGGAAATTTGGTGAATGTGTTGGTCTCCCAGTCCTCCACGATCATACCGATCATCTCGCGGAAGGTCCTTTGCGTTTGATAAAGTCCCGAATGAGCGGCGTAGGTGATGTCGGCCCCGCTGCCAGCCGGTGCATCCGGACTGACAACAACAGTGTACACCGCATTTTTAACCTGTCCCGGCTGAATGTCGTTCAAAAACACGCTGTCCGAAGTCAGCGTCAGGAAAGGGGAGGTCGTCGAAACCAGCCCGTATGCTGCCTGGCAGGTAAAATCACCGGTGTTTTTGGTGGGAAAAATCATTCGCACCGTTTCGCCCGGGTCCAGCCGCCCGTTGCGGTTGCCGATGATCGTGTCCAGGATGGTGATGCCGTTGATTCGGAGCGCGGGAGCATGCGATGCGATGGCAAAATGGCTGTACCAAGTCGAATCTGTACCGGTAACTTTCACGTCGAACCGAACCACCATGTTGTCAGGAATGGTGTCGGACACTTTGAATGTAAAGCCGTCCGGTACGATTTTTACCTGGCCTGCGGCCATGGTGCCGTAGCCGGCCACGCTGTCGGTGACCAGGATATAGGCTGAAGCGGTTGAAATCACTGCGTTCACGGCAGCTGCCGGCTGGTCGCCGATATTCTTCAGGCCCAGCGAAAGATACAGCGAATCGCCATAGTTCATGGTCACATTGCCCGTGCCCGAAACGGTAGCCAGCGAATCGGAATAATAGCTGACCCAGGGCTGATTGGGATTGGGCCCGAGGTCAAACGGCGAAACGTATGTCATGGCCCGGCCGTTGTCGTGATTGTCAGTCCAGATAGGGTATACCTTCATGTTGTCGGACTGAATGCCGATGTAGTCGCCGAAGTAGCTGAATGCCAGTCCCGCGATCGGTTCAGGGGTAAAGGTGTAATCGCTCACCTGCATGTCGGTCCAGGAATTTCCGCCATCATAGGAGGAGGATACGAAAACGGCGGCCTGCGTTGAATCCACATTCCGGTCGTCGTAATACACCACGCACAATCCCCCGGTTACGCGGTCGCAGGTGATCCATGGCAGATAATGCTGCTTTCCCAGGCCGGGAGGATCCTGGTTTACCCGAACTGGCGCCGACCATGTTGAACCGTGATCAGCCGACTTTATCAGGTAAAGGTCGATATCGGTACCTGTGTTCACCCCTGGATAACCGGCATTGGACCATACAATATACAGTGTGCCCCTGTTCGGCCCGGTACTGTTGTCAACCGTCATGCAGGGAAACGAACTCACCCGCATGTTTTTGCCCGTCATCGACGCCCGGATGCCCTTGATGTTGCTGATGATCCTGGTAGCCGGCATGAATGTTCCGCCGCCGTTCAGCGACCGGGTAAAGCCGATGGCGGTTTCATCCGAGGGCCATGAATCGTAGATGCTCCAGGCGGCATAGACTTCACCGTTCGGTCCGGTCTGGAGATTCACCCCGTGATTCAGCTTCAGGGCCGAGGCTGCCGCACTGATACTGACCGGCGGCGACCAGGTAAGTCCCTGGTCGGTCGATCGCACCAGTTCCACCTGGTTGGTGTCGGAATTTCCCGGGATGAAGTTGGTCCATGCATCGTAAATGTTCCCCTTGTAAGGGCTGGCCGGAGAGTTGTCGATCCATAAATGGTTTTTATCGAGGATGCCGATCCCGGCAGAAGGGCCCTGGCCGACCCGCACCCTTTTCCACGTCTTTCCCTGGTCTTTGCTGTAGGAAACGGCCTGGCCGTAGTCGCCGGTGATCCTGCCGACATACCACCATCCGTTCAGCCCGATGGCAGTTGCCGGGTCGCCGGCGTTATTTCCGTTGACCCCGCCGGTGGAGCCGGCCCAGTAATGGCCGTTGTCGAATGAATACAGCGCGTCGGCGCCATACGCATTTTCGGCATACCCCGAGATCCAGCTGCTCGAATTGTTGGAGTTCAGCACAACATTTTCGTCATCCGGATCGATGAAAATGGAATTTTCGCTTTGGGTAACGTCCGTTTCGCCGGTAACAGGTACGTCGGGGGAGTTCTGTGAGCGCATCCCGTATCCCGCATCCCGCATCCCGTATCCCGTAAACTTTGCAGCCGGGATCTCCACGATGGCATTCGCCTTCACATACCCCAATTGAACCATCCTCGACCAGTAACCAATGTTGTCGACCATCAGGTTCACCTTGCCTTTTCCGGCTGGGGTCACCTCTGGCATCATCCTGGCGGTTTGGGAGCATAGGGACTGGCTGTAAATAAGGCAAGCGAGAATGAGATATTTTGCCATTTCGCTATTTTACTATCTCACTACTGGTAAAAGGAAGTTGAAAATTACCGGCAACAATTCCCTTAACGGTAATGTCCTCATCAAGATTTTCCCAACGTAATGCATACCCATTCAACCGCAAAGTAACTGTTGCGAGTTGTTCTTCTGTTGCCTGACTCAGAATTTTAAACCTGTCTGCAGGAAAACTAATCACTCTTCCATCAACAAGTTCGATATAAATTGCTCGTTTAATAGCGTATGTGTTAATGGCAACCGGTTCAGCAATATATACATTTTCAATGTACATGATATTCCAGATATTTTGTTAAAAGTAATTCTTTGTTTTCAAAAACCAATCGTTCGATGATTCTAACAACATGAGGGTGCAGATTTATATTCGAAGCGAGAACAATTGGCTCCAACCAAAATTTACATTCTCCGTCTGCAGTTGCAACGTGAATATGAGGGGGTTCATTATATTCATCTGAATAAAAATGAAAACGGTAAGCTCCTATTCTTAGTACTGTTGGCATTCGTATATTTACAACCTTTGTTTGCGACAGCGATTCAATAATGCATCCACGACTATAAAGGTACTATATTTTTATGTACACCGGTAAAAAGGGGGCTGACATTTTTTCATCGTATATTTGCCCACAACATCTAATATTTTGATCCAATGATTTCCGCAATCATCATCCTTTTCATCCTGTTCCTGATCAATGGCGCCTTTGTCATGGCTGAAATCGCACTGGTATCTGCGCGAAAAACAAAACTTGAACTGGATGCCCGCAGGGGAGACAAACTTGCCCAGCTGGCGCTTAACAATGCCAATGCACCTTCCAGGATTTTATCAACCATGCAGATCGGCATCACGCTCATCGGAATCCTCTCCGGGGTCTATTCCAGCGATGAAATTGCCCACGGAATGGAGATCCTGCTGACAAACCTGGGGGTAAGTCCCGCTTTGAGCCATTCGATGGCATTAACCCTTGTCGTAATCATTGTCACATTCATTTCCATGCTGATCGGCGAACTTGTTCCCAAGCGCATCGGGCTGATCAACCCGGAAGGAATCGCCAAAGCAACCATCCGGCCACTGCTGTTCGTCACCAACGCTGTGTACCCGTTCACCTTTATTCTTTCAAAAGCCGGGGATGGGATTCTCCGGATAATGCGGATCAGGCCTTCGCCCGAGTCAAGGGTTACCGAAGAGGAGATCAAAGCCATGGTGCAGGAAGGAGCCGAGGACGGGGAGGTTCAGGAAATCGAGCAGGACATCGTGGAACGTGTGTTTCACCTGGGCGACCGAAAGGTCTCCTCGCTGATGACGCACCACTCCGATCTCACCTGGTTCGATGCCAATGAAAACCCGGAGGAGATCCGCAGCAAGATCAGGGAGGACCTCCATTCCGTGTATCCGTTCTGCGAGGATGACCTGGATAATGTTCTGGGGGTGATCTTTGTCAAGGACCTTGTCCTGGAAAACATCTCCGATGCCGCATTCGATCTGCACAAGCACTTAAAACCCGCGCAGTTCGTGCTCGAAACGCTTACCGCCTACGAAACCCTCGAAATCTTCAAGCAAAACAAGATTCATTACGGACTCGTAGTCGATGAATACGGTTCCACCGCCGGGATGATCACGCTGAATGACATTCTCGAGGCGCTGGTGGGCGACTTCAACGAGACAGACCCCGACGAGCCACAGATCAACCTGCGTGACGACGGCAGCTGGCTTGCCGACGGGCAGATGTCGTTTTATGAATTTGCGTACGAATTCAACATCCAGGGATTTGACAAGAACAAAGTCAAATTCGACACCCTTGCCGGGCTGGCCATGAGCATCCTGAAACATATTCCGAAGCCAGGGGAGAAATTCACCTGGAAAGATTTCGAATTCGAAATCGTCGACCTCGACGGCAACCGCATCGATAAACTGATCATTAAAAAAAACTCCCCGGTTAATTGAAAATCACCGCATTGCCTGCTACCTTAACGGTAACAGGGGATGCATTTAGCATGTTTATTTATGGTGATGATGTATTTATTTTATATCGAATCAGCAACTAAAAAACAAAATAACACGGGTTCCTCCTGATACTCTGCATAGTTACGGAAACCCGTATCAAAATTCTGTTGACTTGTGAAAATAAATTTGTATCTTTACATCAAATTTCGCACAATGAAAAAAATGAAAATACCTTACCCGGGAATGAAGAACCCCGGCCTTATATATCTTCTTGTATCATTTGTGATTTGCCAGTCGCTGATCGCCGTTTCCCATGCGCAGACGGTCTCTACGGGTACCACCTTGGTCATCGCTTCCGGCACCACGGTGAATACCGACAACAGCATGTCGGTGCTTTCCGGCGGAACGCTTGACGTGCAGGGAACCCTGGTGCTGAAGAAGAACCTGACGAACAACAGTGCCATCGCTAGTCTTGGCCCCGGACTTATAGAATTTTCAGGAACGGTACCTCAGACCATCAGCGGAGTCAATGTTATTCAGGACTTGCGAATCAACAATGCGAAAGGCGTTACCATTGCAGGAACTGGTGATACCCGGGTGAACGGAATACTCAAACTTAAAAACGGATTGTTAAAACTCGGGTCCAACAATCTCGTACTCGGTCCATCAGCCTCCGATTCCATCAGCCTGACACCTAATTTATCTATGGTTGTTCCAACGGGAGTTGGTGAATTCCGCAAAGAGTTTGCCTCCGCTGGAACCTTCAAATACAATGTTGGGGATAGCACCGGAACAGGAGTTGCCGAGTATTCACCGGTTACGTTGGCTTTTACTTCCGGCACGTTCGGAGCCAATAACTATGCAGGAGTGAAACTGGTGAATGCGAAATATCCAAACGACAGCATCACAACACCTTACCTGAGCCGGTACTGGGCCCTTTCGCAATCGGGAATCACTGCATTTAACTGCAACGCCACTTTCAACTATGTTGCTGCCGATGTTACAGGTACCGAAGCTTCCCTCTATTGCAACAAAGTTGATCCCTCTCCCTGGGTTGCCTATGGTGCAGCAAATACAAGTTCGCATTATCTTACCGCAAACAACCTCAGTTCATTCAGCACGTTTACCGGAAGCCGGCCCGCCATGGATGTTGGCCTGACAGCTTTCCTTGAGGGGCCCTATAGTGGGAGCACAATGACCACAGCCCTGAGAACTGCCGGTCTCGTTCCCCTTTCCCAGCCTTACAATGTGGCTCCCTGGAATTACAACGGGCCTGAATCGGTTGCATCCATCCCGGCCGGCGTGGTCGACTGGGTGCTCATCGAACTCCGGCAGGCTGCCACTCCTGCAACGGCCACCTCGGCCACCATCTTAAAAAGAAGAGCTGCTTTTATCAAAAGCGACGGCACCATTGTAGAGAAAGATGGAACAAGCCCGGTGAGGTTTTATAATGCGGCGCTTACTTCGAATTTGTATCCGGTTGTGAAGCACCGAAATCATTTGGCGATTATGGCGAATAATGCGGTGGGAATGACAAGTGGAATATATACTTATAATTTATCCAGTGGGACAGGCCAGATTTATGGCACTGGTAAAGTTCAACTTGGAAGCCTTTGGGGTATGATTGCTGCAAATGCTGATGGTTCAGACTTTATCAATAACGACGACTTGTTACTTTGGCAAAGCAATTTTTCGCAAGCCAATTACAATAAAGCTGATTTTGATTTTACAGGATTTGTTAACAATGATGACCTTTTAAAGTGGCAACAAAATTTCAGCAAGCAAGCTACAGTACCAAATTGATATTTTGCTAATTGGTGTGACATTTCAAAATTTGACATTCATGAAAAAATATACTTTTATTTCCGTATTATTACTGTTTTTCGTTATCACCGGATGGGGTCAATCATCTGTCAATCTTGATTTCAGGATAACCAATCCTAGAATAATTTATGACTGGAACAATTCAATGAATAACCTTGTTGGTGGTGATTGCGATAACTTAGATTTCGATTTAGAAGTTAAAGCTAGTGCAACTTCTTATTGCCATTCGCTTGAGGTGCATTTGACAAGTAACATTTCTGCGCTTACTGATTTAGACTTTACACTGGCACCCGGGTGGACCACTTACTATTCAATTATATCTTTTAACCTAACGAACAACAATATTAACGTTTCGGTTAGTAATAATCAACTCCCCGCTTCTGGTGCAACTTCCAGATGGACACAGCTTAATACAAGTTGGAAAACTGTTGGTACTTTAAGGTTAAGAATTATTGATATCTCTCAACTGGAAAATGGCACTTGGATTGTTTCACAAATGAATGGTCAGCAAAAGGAAAAGTACTTTAGCCCATCGGCGGGGGTGCAGTCATACAATAGTTTTAATTGTGTAGGTACCCCTTTCTATAATCTTAATCTTGGTAGGATTTATTCAACAGCATGGGGTTGGTCGCAGGCTGGTGGCTTAGTTGGCGGAAGTCAATATATGAATTGGTCAACAGCAGTTAATACAACTATTTGGGATGGAAGCGCTACGATTACGCAGGCTGACGCTACATCTGCACTTGCAAACAATATTACAATTGAAAATGGTGCCACACTTACTGTTCCAACCAACAAATGGCTGACAGTTGCAGGAACCTGTGTCAATAATGGTACCGCTGCCAACCTCGTAGTAGCCAGCGGCGGTTCCCTCATTCAAAGCACTTCAGGCGTACAGGCCACCGTTGGCCGCGCTGTTGCAGCCTGGACAGATCCCAGCCACGGGTGGCATTTGCTTTCCTCTCCTGTCACTGGCCAGACGATTCCGCCTATCTTTACAGATCCCACACCCGCCAATTACGATTTTTATATGTGGGGAGAAACCCAAAACCTGTGGCTCAACCAAAAAATCCTGGCAAACGGTATAACCACATTCCAAAATGGAACCGGGTACCTGGTTGCTTACCTTACAGCTGCCACCAAGCAGTTTACGGGGCCGCTCAATTTTTCGGATGTCACAGGTCTGAACCTCACCAAAACTGCCGGTTACCCGGCAGGTGATGTCACCTCCGGCTGGAACCTGATGGGCAACCCGTTCAGCAGCGCCCTTACCTGGTATACCGGGTGGGGATTGTCAGGCAACATTACGGCCACTGCCAAAATATGGAATGAACCGATTGCCAGTTACACCGATGTGCCTGCGGGCGGAATCATTCCTGCCGAGCAGGGATTCATGGTTGAAACCTCAACGAACAATACGGCAATGTCTATTCCTGCTGCAGCACGTGTGCACAACGCACTGCCCTGGTACAAATCAACCGGCAACCCCATTGTTAAACTGGTAGCTCATAACCCGGCCGCACAAACCGCCCAGGAAAGTGTGGTTACCTTTGATAACCAGTCGGCTCAGGGATTTGATCCGAATTACGATTGCCGTTTCTTTGCCGGTTATGCACCGTTATTCTATTCTTTAGACGGAGCCGAACATCTTTCCACCAATGCATTGCCTGAACTGAACATCCTGACCACGGTTCCCTTCAACTTCATCAAAACCGAAGGCTCCAGCTATACCATTGAAGCAACCCAGCTTGAGAATTTTCCATCCGAAGTTTACCTGAACGATCTTAAGCTGAACCAGTCGCAGAACCTGGTAACGAACCCTGTTTACGCCTTTACCTCCAGCGACGGCGACGACCCCGCGCGCTTCCTGCTTACCTTCGGCCACATGGTGGGCACAGGCGATAAGACGCTTGATAACAACAATATTTATACGTATGAAAACAACCTGTACATTGTAAATCCCGGCAAAGCGAGGTTTGAAGTCTACAACCTCACCGGCCAGAAATTACAGGCACAGGAAATTGACAGTCCCGGCTTATTCAAAAC
>JBAXDH010000045.1:0-28811 GCA_037141055.1 bacterium
TCAGAGATATGTGCCTGATAATCAAAAGTAGCTTCCTTACCCTTGAAGGGGAGGGCGGGGAGGGGTCATTGAACAGCAGCGATTAATAAAATTTCAACAGTTTCTAAAATTTAAAGACTTTCCGTATGAAGACCAGAAAAACAAAGCCGGAAGTGCATACGGTGGATGAAAAATCTGAAAAAACCGATAGCCCCCGGTTCCCCATTGTGGGTATCGGTGCCTCGGCTGGCGGCCTTGAGGCACTTGAACAGTTCTTCTCGAACATGACAGTTGACAGCGGTATGGCCTTCGTGGTTATTCAGCACCTCGACCCCAACCATGTGGGCATTATGCCGGAACTGTTGCAAAGGATTACGCAAATGAGGGTATTCCAGGCAACCGACCGGCTGAAGGTAAAGCCCAACTGCGTCTACGTGATTCCTCCCAACAGGAGTTTGTCGCTGCTCAACGGTGCCCTGCATCTGTTCGAGCCGCTTGAGTTGAGGGGATTGCGTTTGCCGGTCGATTTTTTCTTCCGGTCCCTGGCCAATGACCAGCATGATAAAAGCATCGGCATCATCCTTTCAGGGATGGGCAGCGATGGCAGCCTGGGGCTGAAAGCCATCAAGGAAAAAAACGGAATCGTACTGGTTCAGGAGCCTGCGTCGGCAAAGTTCGACGGCATGCCCCGTAGCGCCATTGATGCAGTAATCGCTGATATTGTAGCTCCCGCCTCGGAATTGCCGGCCAAACTGATCGCTTACATTAAGTTTATTCCGCTTCTTAAAACAGAGCCGGAAATAGATGATAAAAATAAAAGCAACCTCGAAAAAATTATCATCCTGCTGCGCGAGCAATCGGGGCATGACTTCTCCCTGTACAAAAAAAATACGTTGTTTCGCCGCATAGAAAGGCGAAAAGGGGTTCACCAGATTGACAAAATAAACACATACGTGCGTTTCCTGCAGGAGAATCCCAAGGAGGTGGAAATACTTTTCAAAGAACTGCTGATCGGGGTTACAAGCTTTTTCCGCGATACCGCCGTATGGAACAAACTCAAAGAAAGTGTGATTCCCGACCTGATCAACACGTTGCCCGATGGTCATGTGCTGCGCGCCTGGGTTCCGGGCTGCTCCACCGGCGAAGAAGCATATTCCCTGGCCATTATTTTTAAAGAGGCGCTGGAAAAATTAAAAAAGCATAAAAACATGACCTTGCAGATATTTGCCACCGACCTCGATAAAGACGCCATCGAGAAGGCACGTAAAGGCATATTCTCTTCAAACATTACAGCCGATGTATCTTCCGAACGCATCAACCGTTTTTTTACCATGGAAGCTGAAGGCTTCCGCGTGAATGCCTCGATTCGCGAAATGGTAGTGTTTGCCCCCCAGAATGTGATCAAGGACCCCCCTTTTACAAAACTTGACCTGCTTACCTGCCGCAACATGCTCATCTACATGGAGTCGGACTTGCAGAAAAAACTGATGTCCCTCTTCAATTACTGTCTCAACCCCGGCGGTATCATGCTGCTTGGCACTGCCGAAACCCTTGGAAACTACAAAGAAGGGTTTAAGGAACTTGATGTGAAACTGAAAATATTCAAGCGGGCTGCATCCATATTGTCAACAGAACTCATTGATTTCCCAAGCGCCTTTTACCATAACAGAACAATGGTGCAGGAAAAAAAGATCATGACCAAGGCGCTTGACAACATCCAGACGCTTACCGAACAGGTCCTTCTCCAGCGATTTGCGCCTGTGAGCGTGCTGATAAACAACAATGGCGATATCGTTTTCATGACCGGGCGCATCGGGAAATATCTCGAACCTGTTGCAGGAAAAGCGAACATGAACATTCACTCCATGGCACGCCAGGGTTTGCGGAATGAACTTCCGGGGGCCCTTCGCAAAGCTGCACAGGACTTTTCTCCCGTGCTGTTGCACAACGTTAAAATTGGCACAAACGGGGGCACCCTGCTTGTCGATGTTACCGTTCAGCGGCTTGAAGCACCGGATGAAATCAAGGGGCTGATCATAATACTTTTCAGCGATGTGCCGGCAGTGCTTGCACACAATTTGACAGCCGCTGATGATAAGAAACGGAATTTATCGTCGCGGCAGAAGGAACTCGAAATAGAACTGCAGCGCAGTTATGAAGATCTGCAAAGTACCCGGGAAGAGATGCAGACCTCGCAGGAAGAGCTGAAATCAACCAACGAGGAGCTCCAGTCGACCAATGAGGAGTTGCAGTCGACCAACGAGGAACTCACCACCTCGAAGGAGGAGATGCAGAGCCTCAACGAAGAACTGCAAACCGTGAATGCTGAACTGCAAAGCAAAGTGTCCGATTTTGTTCGTGCGAACGATGACATGAAAAACCTGCTCAACTCCACCGAAGTGGCCACCCTGTTTCTCGACAGGGAATTGAACATCCGAAGATTCACCGAACAGGTAGCTAAAATCATTAAACTGCGCAACACCGATATCGGCCGGCCTTTTACCGAACTGGTAACCGATTTGCAATACCCCGAAATCGGGAATCATGCCTTCAATGTGATTAAATCCCTGATATCGTCTGAAGCTGTAATTTCCACAACCGATGGGAGGTGGTTTACCGTGAGGATCATGCCCTACCGCACACTCGACGACCATATCGACGGAGTGGTGATGACATTCAACGACATAACCCTTTCAAAGCAGGCAGAAGATGCATTGAAGGAGAGCGATGCGAAATACAGGGCCCTGTTCGAGAAGGGCCCCGTCGCAGTGGCCTTTAACAGGTTGATATATGATATCGCCGGCAACGCGGTTGATTACAATTTCCTGGATGCTAATGAGATGTTCCAGTCTCTTGCCGGCACAGATCCGCGGGGTAAAACCGCAACGGAGGTATTCCCCGGCATTGAGAATGACCCTTTCGACTGGATCGGTACATTTGCCAAAGTTGCCCGGACAGGAGAACCAATTCGGTTCAAACAGCTCTTCATGTACAATAATCGCTGGTACGACTGTGCCGCCTACCAGTATAAGCTGGATCATTTTTTTGCTGCGTTTACAGAAATACCAGGCCAGCATCTGCCGGATGAATAGCCTGTAAAAACAAGCGAGCCTCCACGATGAAAAAAGACGACACATCGGAATCAGAAAGTCTGCGCCGGAAGGCGGAGGAAAAGTTGAACATTCGCGAAGCGAGTGCACGCCCTGGCTTAACCACTAAGCCCGAAATGCTGAAACTCATTCATGAACTTGAGGTGCACCAGGTTGAGCTGGAAATGATGAATGAGGAACTCAGGAAGGCACGTATCACCGCACAGGAGTCAGCTGAAAAGTATGTTGAATTGTACGAACTCGCCCCTTCAGGGTATTGCACCCTTTCCAAAGAAGGTGAAATCACTTCGATAAACCTCGCCGGGGCAAAAATGTGTGGAAGGAATCGTTTGCATCTGATTAACAGCTCGTTTGGGTTCCTTATTTCCGATGAAACCAAACATGTTTTCAACCTCTTTCACCAAAAGGTTTGGGAGGATAATGCCAAAGAAACCTGTGAGGTAACCATGAGGGCCGGTTGGAACCACCCTTTGCAAATCCAGCTTACGGGCATCCTTTCCGAAAACGGGAAACAATGCCTGCTGTCCATGGTTGACATCACCAGGCTCAAAAAAGACAGCACCTACCTCAAACTCAACAGGGATATCCTCGGAATTCTTAGCGGTACGGAAAATTTTCGTGCTGATATTCAGCGAATCACAGGGATTATTAAAGCGACGACCCTGATTGATGCCGTAGGAGTAAGGATGCAGGACGGTGAGGACTACCCTTATTTCTATTCAGATGGATTTTCCACGGAATTTCTGAATACGGAGAATTCGATCCTTTCCCGGGAACTCGACGGCGGAATATGCAGGGACGGCAACGGGAATGTTTGCCTTGAATGCACCTGCGGACTGGTTATCTCCGGTCAGGCTGACCCGTCCAACCCGCTTTTCACTCCGGGAGGAAGTGCATGGACGAACGATTCATTTCCATTCCTTGCTGTTCCGGCAAGTGAAGACCCGAGAACGAATCCGCGAAATGTATGCATCCACATGGGTTATGCCTCTGTTGCCCTCATCCCCGTTCGGACAGGGAACAAGATCATCGGACTTATTCAGCTCAACCACCGGCAAAAGGATCGCTTCACCCCCGATGAAGTGGAACATCTGGAATACATAGGGGTGAATATTGCAGAGGCTTTTCTGCGAAAGCAATCGGAGGCTGAAATCCAGGAGCTGAATGAAACCCTTGAAACACGCATTGCCGAGCGTACCTGCATACTCGAAGCAACAAACAGGGAACTCACGTTTCATCTCAGTGAAATAGAGCAGTTTGTTTACATTGCCTCCCACGACCTTTCTGAGCCGCTGAATGTACTTACCAGTTTCACCAGCCTTCTTCACGAGGAGTATGCCGGCAAACTGGATGAGGACGGCAACAAAAGCGTTGAGTTCATCTCTCGCGCGGCAACGCGGATGAGGCTGCTGCTGAAAGGGCTGCTCGATTATTCCTTATTGGGCAAAGACAGCGTGAGATCGTATGTTGACTGCAGCAATGTTGTCGGCGCAGTGCTTTCCGGTTTATCCGGTTCAATCCTTGAATGCAATGCCAGGATCACCGTGCAGCCGCTCCCTGTGGTTAATGGCTACTCAAAAGAGCTGGAAATACTGTTTGAAAACCTGGTAAGCAATGCCGTCAAATTCCGAAAGAAGGATGTTGTCCCGGAAATCAGGATTTCAGCCGAACATCAGCGGGACGAATGGGTTTTCAGTATAGAGGACAATGGCATCGGCCTCGATCGGCATGACCGGGAAAAAATTTTCGACATATTCAAACGGATGGTTAAGCGAAACGATTACGACGGAGCTGGCATCGGCCTTGCGCATTGCAAAAAAATAACAGAAATGCATGGTGGCAGGATCTGGGCGGAATCGAATGAAATTGGCGGTTCTACGTTCAGGTTTACCATACCGGCGCTACGGAATGAGAAGTGAAATGCCTGGTGATGTTCTCTTGCTTTAATTTTGCCAAATCAGTGAAGTTGATACCGCCGCACAGGTAACTGAAAATGAAAACATCACGTGAGAACCTAAAAGATTCTTTCTGATCACTTAAATCCAGTTTCATAATCTTCAGGATAATATCTTTGGGAACAGCTCTCTTCTGTGTTTTAACATCGAATTTACTGATCTTGAAGTCAGTAAAGGGATAGTCTGACTTCCTTGCACATTTTGCCTCCACAGCCTTATTATAGGCGCTCCTGAGTGTGCGGAATAACAAGCTCATGGTTGTTTCCTTGTTCTCCTTTAACCTCAACCATTTTTCATACCTGTTCAGCCATTGAACATCAACATCAGAAAACAAAATATTGAGCCGGCCTTTGTTAAAAACTTTAATAGAATTGTAAGAGGTCTTGTAAATCAACCTATTGCCAACCTTGTCTGCTTTTTCAAAAGTCAGGATGAGCTCCTTGTAAAAATCCCCTACGGTTTTCTCTCTGACTATTGATTGGTTTACAGCAAGAAGGCTGGTGGGAGTGTATTCCTTTACATTTGAATTGTATTCCAAAATGTTCTTGTGCACCTCCAACAGTTTTACGGATATGATCTTCTGCATATATTCAGCATCCGGACAATTGGGCTTTGGCTTGTTCTTCAGGAAATCCCAATTATCAGCATGGATGGAGATGCCCAAACTCTGGTATTTTCGTTTCCCATTCTTGGAAATCTGAATCATTATGGGGTGTTCTCCGTTAGAGAGGGTTTTGCATTTGTAGCAAACTACAGATATTGAGGCATTCATGTAAAAACTGGTTTACATCCCGGTTTACATGATCTGTAAAAAAATCGTAATTATATAGGGAATAAAAAGAAAAACAGTTAGCCACAAGAAATGTAACTAACTGTAAATGTGAGCGGTAAATGGGATTCGGACCCACGACCCTCAGCTTGGGAAGCTGATGCTCTACCAACTGAGCTACTACCGCGTTTGAATATGAACAGGCATTGGTTTTTCCCGGTCATTGATGCAGCAAATATAAACTTTTTTCAGGCCTGCTGTCAACAGTTAGAGAAAATTTAACTTCGCTGCCTCCATGCCTTGAAAATTAATATCTTTGAAAACCATGAAAAAAGAAAGTATAATATTCGTTTTACTGCTAACATTCAGCCTGTTAGCCATTGCCTCCGATCCGCTGCCCGCTAAAAATCCTTATCAAACCGGCAAACCCTTCACCCGCTGGTGGTGGTTCGCCGGGATCATTGAAAAAAAAGATATTAAGGATCAGCTTGACTGGCTGAAGGCCAATAATTTCGGAGGAGTAGAGATCGCCTTCATCTACCCGGTGAAGCGGAACCCCAAAGCGCTCCGCTACGCCTGGCTTGGTAAAGAATGGCAGGAAGCAGTTTCCTACACAAAACAATATGCCGACAGCATTGGCCTTGGCTGTGATTATACCTTCGGAACGCTCTGGCCTTTCGGCGGAACATTCGTTGGCGATGCCGACCGGACGCGGATATGGGGCAAACCGGATTTCAAGCAGCCGTTGCGCCTCTCCTGGACGCATCCCGACACCGGGAATGTGCTCAACCACCTCGACAGGCGGGCGTTTGAACGCTACGCCACCGTGATGGGGAACGCCCTCTCCCCTGCCCTCAAAGGCTCCCCGTCTGCAATTTTCTGCGATTCCTGGGAGGTTGAAACCAAACACCTCTGGACACCAGGGTTTGACTCTCTGTTCCTTAAACAGTTTGGGTACGACATTAAGCCCTTTATGGACAGCATCTATGTGCCGCGCAATTCAGGTGCGAGGTATGACTATATGAAACTTGTTTCGCAACTGGTGTTATCTGAATTTTACGTCCCGTTTACCGCAAAAGCCCACCAACTTGGATCTTTCAGCCGCGTTCAGTGCTCCGGTGCCCCCGCCGACCTCATCACGGCCTACGCATCGGTTGATGTCCCCGAAACGGAAGCCATGCTGTACGAGCCCGGTTTTACCAAAATCGTCTCTTCAGCCGCTGCACTTTCAGGCAAAAACATCGTTTCATCCGAAACGTTCACCTGCCTTTATGGATGGCCCGCCAAACACATACGGAAAGAACAGACGGCCGATCTTAAACTGGTGTGCGACGCCCTGTTCTCCAGCGGGGTCAACCAGGTTTTCTGGCACGGGATGCCTTACAATCCCGTTGGTGTTGACACCAACTATTTTTATGCGAGCGTTCACGTCGGAAAAAAGGGCAGCCTCACAGGCGAGTTGCCGGCCTTTAACAAATACATGCAGACGGTTTCCGAAAAAATGAGATTTGGTCTGCCCTACGCAGATGTTGCAGTTTACCTGCCGCTCGAAGATTCATGGATTGCCGGTGAATACCCGAAAGAGCTTCAACTCCCGTGGTCGTGGGGCGCCTATGAACTCCGGTACGAACGTTTCAATGCCGAATTGAAAGGATACCACCCCCTGTGGATCAACAATAATTTCCTGACCAAAGGGGTGGTTAAGAGCAAAACACTGCGGGTCAACAACTTGTCCTTCAAAATTCTATATGTTGATGCCAGATTCCTCGACATTGAAACGCTGTACACAATCTTCAGGCTGGCCAATGAAGGCCTTCCGGTTTGCATGAAACAAACCCCAAGGCAAAGCGGGTACATCCGCGACAGCGATTTTGGCATCATGCTGGCGAAACTGCAGGATTTGCCCAATGTCAGCAGTGATTTTCAGAAGTCAGTCAAACCTGCGCAGTTGATTACCGGTGGTGACATTCCGGGATTCTGGTGCCGCACCGACGGGAAAACTGCAAAGATCTTTTTTGCAAATCCGAAAACGGAGAAATTGTCGTACCCTGTTCAGTACGGAATGTCCTACGAGGATTCTGCGGTTTCCAGAAATGTTGTCATTCATTTCAATGGGCACAACACCCCGGTTAACCTGGTATTCAAACCTTACCAGTCGCTGCTGGTGCATGTCGGTGAAACCGGAACGGTTGACTTTGAAGACATCAGTTTTACCCCGAGGACCCCGGTTAAAGAGTAACAGACTGCTCTCCCCTCTTCTTCCCGCACAATTCATCGATCTCATCGATGGTAAGATGCGTATCGCAGCAGAATGCATCGCCGAGCTGATGTTCGCTGCAGAAATTGATCTTGCGGTAGGCAATCCTCTGGATATTGAGCAGATGGCGAACCGAGATGTTATCGGTCGTGAAGTTTTTACCGCCCGAACCGCAGGCGAGGGTCATGGACGGGGTGAGGCTGTTATACAATCCGCCGAGGGCACCCTGCGAGGAAGGGGTGTTCACCACGATCCGGCCAGCGTTCAATGCCTGTGCAAAGTACCTGATTTTGGCATCGTCGTTCGAGAAAATGCTCACCGTGTGTCCGAGGCCGCCGTGATCATTGATCCTCCTGCACATCGCAATGCCGTCGCTGAAACTTTCCACTTCATAAAAAGCAAGGATCGGGGCAAGGATCTCAAGTGACAACGGCCACTTGTTGCCGACTTCATTTTTCGCCAGTTCGGCGATCAGCAGGTTTGTTTCTTCCGGAACCTCCACACCTGCCATCCGTGCTATCTCCCGGGCCGGTTTGCCGATCACTTCCGGGTTCATCGAATGCTGGGCTGAATTGATTGCGAGTTTGCCGACCCTGTCGATCTCTTCACGGTTGAGAAAGTATGCACCCTGGCGGACAAACTCATCCCTCACCTGCTGCGCGTTGTAATGAGAAACGACCACGGCCTGTTCGCTGGCGCAGATAGTTCCGTTATCAAAGAGTTTTGACAGCAGTATCTGCCCCACGGCAAATTCCACATCGGCGCTCTTCCCGATATAAACCGGCACGTTCCCGGGCCCCACACCAATTGCGGGATTGCCGGAATGATACGCTGCCCGCACCAGGCTCACCGAACCGGTGGCAAGCACAAGCGCGATACGCCGGTGGCTCATGAATGCGAGCACCTGGTCGCGCGTGGCCCGCGGGATCCATTGGATGCAATGTTCTGGAGCGCCCGATTCCAGTGCAGCCTCATAACATATCCGGGCAGCCTCGATGGTCGATTTCCGCGCAGCACCGTGGGGGAATATGATAATCGGGTTGCGCGACTTCATGGCAATCAGGATCTTGAACAGCGCCGTGGAAGTGGGGTTTGTAATTGGCGTAACGGCAAATATCGGTCCCATCGGGCGGGCAATTTCAACAACCTGGTTTGCTTCATCTTCCGAAATGACCCCGACTGTCGGAATATTCTTAATGTCGCGGTATACGAACCGCGTGGCGATGATGTTTTTGATCACCTTGTCCCGCAGATTCCCGATGCCGGTTTCAGCATACGCCATCTCGGCAAGCACCTGCCTGTTATTGAAAGCCGCCCGGTATACTGAGAATACGATGTTGTCTGTCTGCGACTGATCCAGCATTCCGAATGCATCGGCAGCACCGAGGGCGCGCTGCACCGTTTCTTCAACAAAAGCATCATGTTTCTTTTCTTCCATGGCGGATACGATTATGGAGTGTCACGGTCGCTGAGTTCCATCCAGCGGTCAGTCTTCAGTTCGATTTCAGGCAAAATTTCCGCCCACCGCTGCGACCGCAGTGTGAGGTCTTCAGGGGGCAGGCTTCCGGATTGCAGGCCGGCCTCAATTTCCGCCTTTTCGGTTTCAAGCCCGAGAATTTCCTTTTCCAGCGACTCAAGTTCGCGTTTTTCTTTGAATGACAGTTTGTTCGAGGCTGGAGCGGCTGGTTTAAGTGCCTCTGCCGTGCGCGTGAGGATGCGCTTATGCAGTTGCTCCTTTCGCTTCACCTCGTCACTCCACAGTTTATACTGGGTATAGTTCCCGGGGAAGTCTTTGATGACACCGTCGCCTTCAAAAACGAACAGATGGTCGACAATTTTATCGAGAAAGTACCGGTCGTGGGTCACAACCACTACACATCCGTTGAAAGAGGCCAGGTATTCTTCCAGCACATTGAGGGTGAGGATATCGAGGTCATTGGTGGGTTCATCGAGGATCAGGAAATTCGGGCTGCGCATGAGCACCGTCACCAGGTAAAGGCGCCGCTTCTCGCCCCCGCTCAGTTTATAGACCTGCTGAAAATGTGAAGGATAAGGAAACATGAAATAGTTCAGAAAGGCCGCGGCTGAAATCGTGTCGCCATTGCCGATTTTAACCACCTCTGCAATTTCTTTCACGACATCGATCACGGTGGTATCCTCGTTGAAGACCAGCCCCTGCTGTTTGTAATATCCGTACTGAATGGTTTCTCCGGTCTGTATATGGCCCTTTTGCGGCCTGATCCTGCCGGTGATGATATCGAGAAATGTCGACTTGCCCGAGCCGTTTTTGCCGACGATGCCAACCTTTTCGCGCCGTTTGAACGTATATGTAAAACCTTTCAGAATCGCCAGATCGCCCCATTTGAAAGAAACGTCGTTGATCTCAAGTATTTTATTTCCCATCCGGGCTCCCTCGATCTGAAGGTTGAGCCGCTCCTCGTAAACCTTTTCAGAAGCCTTGTCCTGCAATTCGTAGAAACTGTCGATCCGGGCCTTCGCCTTGGTGGTGCGGGCCTTTGGCATCCTGCGCATCCATTCCTGTTCGGTCCGCATGAGGTTCTGCGCCCGTTCGACCTCCTTGTTTTTATTGTCAATACGTTCAGCCTGTTTTTCCAGGAAATAGGAATAATTGCCCCTGTACCGGTATACGGCTGCATTCTCCATTTCATAAACTTCGTCGCAAACCCGGTCGAGAAAATAGCGGTCGTGGGTGACCATGAGCAGGGTGAGGCTTGATTTTGCAAGATATTCTTCAAGCCACTCTATCATTTCAACATCCAGGTGGTTGGTTGGCTCATCGAGAATCAGGAAGGAGGGTTCGGTAATGAGCACTTTGGCCAGGGCCACACGCTTTCGCTGGCCTCCCGAAAGTTGGGCGACGCGCTGGTCGAGATCGGGGAGTTTGAGCTGCGTAAGAATCTGTTTCACACGTGTTTCATACTCCCAGCCCTGGATGGCATCCATTTGCTCCATCGCCCGCTGTATCTCATTCTTATCCTCCCCCTTGATGACATGTTCGTAATTCAGGATCGTTTTCTGAATGTCGTTGGAATGGGAATAAACCTCTTCGAAAACGGTGTTTTCCGGCTTAAGGTCCGGCTCCTGCCTGAGGTATTCAAAAGAATCGGGACAGAACAGGCTCACGGTGCCTGCATCGCAGGGCTCCAGGCCGGCAATGATATTCAGCAGGCTGGTTTTGCCTGCCCCGTTGCGGGCAATAAGGGCCACTTTCTGAGATTGGCTCATCACAAATGAAATATTCTCAAAAAGGTTCTTTTCACCGTAAGAACGGGCCAGGTTCTCTACTTGGAGGATCGTCGACATGAATAAAATAAATGAGGGGCAAAGGTAGACAATATCGTGCGTAAAAATATGGCTGCCCGGTTTCAGCGAAAGCATAAAATTATCTAAATTTACCAAAAAAAATGATGCCGCTCCACAGCTACTTCGTTTTGACCGCCTTCACCTTCCTGTTGATTATTTTAATCCTGCAAATCATCAGGTTACGAAAATTCAGGTCTGAATTCCTTGGCGCCCCGACCATTAAAAAGCGGTACTTCTATGCCGGGAAAATTGCAATTTTCACCACATGGGCATTGTTTATCGTTAAAGCCATCAGCCCGGGGCTCGGATATCTCTCCCTGCCTGTCGCTTTTTCGTGGGTTGCCGTCGGATTGCTTTATACCGGTGCCTTCATCATGGCGGTTTCCATGATAAAGCTTGGAAAATCGCTGAAAGTGGGATTGCCTGCCGGGGAAACAATCCTGCAAACAACCGGCATCTACCGGGTCAGCCGCAACCCGCTGTATTGCGGCGTACACCTCATTGCCATTGCCTCCTGCATTTATTTCCCTGATCTGTTAAATCTCACACTTACCGTATTCGGAATTTACATCCACCATATGATTATCATCCGTGAAGAACAGTTTCTGTCGCACCGGTTTGGGAAAGCATGGCTGATATACAGCACCAGGGTGAGCAGGTATTTATAAAAGCCATAAGAGCGAATACAACTTGCAGCAAATGAATTTCAGCACGGGAAAATTGGTAAAGAGTTTCGGATACGCTTTCAAAGGGTTTGCCTTTGTGGTCAAAACACAACAAAATTTCCGGTTTCATCTCTTGGTCACCCTTGCTGTAATCGTTTCCGGTTTTATCGCAAAACTTTCCCCGGCCGAATGGTGCCTGGTGATATTGACGATCGCGATGGTCCTGGCCATCGAAATTTTGAACACTGCGGTCGAAAAACTTGTTGATTTCATCTCTCCCGGGTTTCATGAGCAGGCCGGGATGGTGAAGGACATTTCCGCCGCTGCTGTTCTGCTTACAGCCATCGGTGCCGTGACAATCGGCTGCATTATTTTTTTACCAAAGATATTTTAAACCATTAACCTCCGATACGATGAAAAAATTATCCCTTTTCCTGTTGCTGGCGATCATCGCAGGACTCTCTGCATGCAAACCAAAAGAGAAAAAATCCGAAGAAGCACCTTTGATCGAAAAACAAACGACGGAACTTAAGAGCGACCTCATGACTCCCGAAGTTCTGTGGAGCCTTGGCCGGTTGAGCGAACCGGAACTTTCTCCCGACAAACAGACCGTCCTGTATGGTGTTACCTATTATGATGTTGCTCAGAATAAAGGAAACCGTGAACTGTATACGGTCGGAACCGACGGACAGAACCTGAAGCGGATCACCACGACCAGGTTCAGCGAATACCAGGCCATGTGGGCCCCCGACGGGAAAAAGATCGTCTTCATGTCTGCCGAAAGCGGTTCCATGCAGGCCTGGGAGATGACCCCCGACGGCATGAACCGTAAACAGGTCACCAACATCGAAAATGGCATAAACGGTTTCAAATATTCGCCGGATATGAAAAAACTGCTGTACACGGCCGATGTGGTCCCTGATAAGCAGATGAAAGACCTTTACACGGACCTGCCCAAAGCCAGCGGCCGGATATACAACGACCTGATGTACCGTCACTGGGACACCTGGGTGCAGGCTTACAGCCATATTTTTGTCGCAGGCCTCGGTTCGGAAACAATCACCGGCGGAACCGACATCATGATCAATGAGCCATACGAGTCTCCCCTGATGCCCTTCGGTGGTATGGAACAGATCACCTGGAGCCCCGACGGTAAAGTCATTGCCTACACCTGCCGGAAGAAAAAAGGCGTTGAATATGCGAAGTCGACCAACTCCGACATTTACCTGTATGAACTTGATGGTGGTAAAACAACCAACATCAGCGAGGGAATGATGGGCTATGACGTGGCCCCGGTATTCTCCCCCGACGGAAAGAAAATTGCGTGGCAAAGCATGGAGCGGGACGGGTATGAATCTGACAAAAACCGCCTGTTCGTTTATGACGCCGAGTCGAAAGCCAAGGTTGATTTCACCAAAAATTTCGATCAGAATGCGGAAGGACTCGCATGGAGTGACGACAATAAGTCAATCTTTTTTATCAGCGACTACCACGCCACCGACGAAATTTACCGCCTTGACGTTGCCGACGGAAAAATCACGAAAATCACCTCCGGCATCCACAATTACACCGGCGTGATCCCTGCCGGTTCAAAACTCATCGCATCACGCATGTCGATGTCGGCCCCGGTTGAATTGTTTTCCGTTGATCCCGTCACAGGCAAAGACACACCCATCACGGCAACGAACAAGGACGTGCTTGACAAACTGTCGCTTGCACGCATTGAACGGCGCTGGATCAAGACCTCCGACAACAAGGACATGCACACCTGGATCATCTATCCGCCCCATTTTGATTCAACAAAAAAATACCCGACGCTTCTGTATTGTGAAGGCGGCCCGCAGAGCACCGTCAGCCAGTTCTGGTCATTTCGCTGGAATTTCCAGATGATGGCTGCCAACGGCTACATCATTGTTGCACCAAACCGCCGTGGCTTGCCGGGTTTCGGCCAGGCATGGAATGAACAGATCAGCGGTGATTATGGCGGTCAGAACATGAAAGATTATTTGAGCGCCATCGATGCCATGACGAAAGAGCCGTATGTGAACAAGGACAAACTGGGTTGCGTGGGTGCAAGCTATGGCGGATTCTCCGTTTACTGGCTGGCAGGAAACCACAACAAGCGTTTCAAAGCCTTTATTGCCCACGATGGCATGTTCAACCTCGAGGCGCAGTATCTCGAAACAGAGGAGATGTGGTTTGTGAACTGGGACCTTGGCGGGCCGTTCTGGGATAAGAACAACAAAATCGCCCAGCGGTCATTTGCAAACTCCCCGCACCGGTTTGTGCAGAACTGGGACACGCCGATTCTTTGCATCCATGGGGAACTCGACTACCGGATTGTCGCCACCCAGGGCATGCAGGCATTCAATGCGGCGATCCTTCGCGGCATTCCTGCAGAATTCCTCTACTTCCCCGACGAGAACCACTGGGTGCTGAAACCCCAGAACGGGATTTTGTGGCAGCGTACCTTCTACAACTGGCTTGATCGCTGGCTGAAGTAAATAAAATGTTCTCGCAGATTTTCGCAGAAAACAGGAAACACTGTCGGTGTATATCTATCAATGACGACTCTCGTCCCCGCTACAAAAATACCCACAATTTATTGTCCATCAATATATTGTGGGTATTTTTTATGTTGAATTGCGACAAAATCGGCTCCTAAATCCCTGGTTTTGACCTGAACAGCTAATTCCTCACCAGGATGACGGGATTTTTTTTAGCAAGCCAACTCAACCTTTTTGGGCGTGTTCATCACGCTGGCATTTCGCAAATGGGAATTTGCCGGGTTTACCAGTTTGTAGGGCCGGTTAAATGCTTCCTGCGAAACCTTAAAGTATGCGGCCAGCACTCGGATAATCTCCTTGGACAATCCTTTCTTATAATTCAAAATATCAGAGACCAGACCTTTGCTCACACCCAGAATGGTGACCAGGTCTTTGGCTTTCAAATTATGATCATGCATTAATGAGTGCAGCAATACAATGGGATTGACTTCGCGTAGTGTTGAATGTTCAGTGTCCCACTTCTCAATCAATAACGTGAGTAGTTCGATCTCATCTCCGGAATCTTTACTGTTTTCATTACGTTCTAGTAAATCCTCAAGCGCTTTACAATAAGTATTGTATTGTGGCTCGGATTTAATAACGGTATATTTTAAGGTCTTCATGTCCAATAGAATTAATGCTCATTAACAGTATATTGCCCTCCATGATTGCAGAGTTCATCGTATTCTGCATGTGTCCCGATCCAGCAGACAAACAGATGAACCAAGGAGGAGCCAAAATGATATTTACAAATCATCCGGTAGTTATTTCCTCCAATGTTAAAAACAACCCGGCTGCTACCCTGCCCCAATAAATCTGCTGATCCAAAGGTATGCCGTATGTTTGGCATTTTCAATAAAAGGTTGCAACAGCGTCGGGGGAAGCATGATGGAATATTCACTGGATGAGTTTGCATTTTCTCATGGATAAAGAAATCGCATTCGGCAATACCTTGTTTAAAGAAATCAATAACGGAGGCGAGCCATTATTTTAGCGGCAGGGCTGTTGAAATTAAATATTGGAGATCAAATCCTTTAGAAGAGGCAAATCAACTTCTACCGTCTTCCAAACAACATCGAGATCAACATCTAAATAATCATGTATAAGTTTATCTCTCATCCCGGCCATTGCAGACCAAGGTATTTCTTGATGAGTTAGCGTGAATGATTTTGAAATTTTCTTTGTTGCTTCTCCAATGATTTCAATATTTCTGATGATCGCATCCTGAATCATGACGTTGCCATCAAAATCAAACCTGGAAACTCCTCTGGTGAAATTTTCAATTTTGAGAATCGCCTCAAGTATATGGTCAAGATAAACCTGATCGCTTCGAATCATTGATATATTATTTGAAGATCATGTTGAATACTTTCCTTTAAGATTTTATTCTTTACAGCCCCTTCGGTAACAAGGTCTACCTTGATACCAAGTTGGTGAGACATTAAATTTTCAACTTGAACTAATTGGAGAAGTGACAAGGTCGATTTGAACCGGACCAAAATATCAATATCACTTTCACCCGTGTTTTCATTTCTAGCGTAAGAACCGAACACACCGATCATTACCGGGTCGTACGCACGCAATGCATTGATAATAATATTTTTAATCTCTGGGGTCATAACACACCTTTAAGCAAAGGTACAAAACTTTTCTTTCAATAGGCTCTAACTTCAGAATAGAGCCACCCTGATTCAGAGATTGGTGCTAATATCCCGGTTCGTAAAATCTAAAATTCTATTTGGAATAAAGTTACAACCACGATACTTTTGCTTTCAATTGACCTGGGAATAAAGGGTTCTAGCTTGTCGATCTTAAATTCAGGAAAGCAAAAGTCAAATCCACTTCCCATTTCAATAAAGTGAAGTCTGCGACTTTTTTACGCAAAGTGTAAAGTGTAAATCGCGTTACCGGGACGTTTTATAAACTCCGGACCCGAAGACCGGGAAAGGAGATGTTACGACGAAAACACGTTACACTTTTGAGACAAAAACTGCGACAAAACCGCCCGAAAAGCACAAAAAAAAAGGAGTTTTTGACTTTTAACTCATTGATTATCAGAGGGTATTTTTTAATTGTATACTCTCGTCCCCGCTACAAAATTTTTACATATGGTTGATTGTTAAATAATTATAAATAATACTGAATAATTTGCGACACAATTAACAATCAAAATTCCTGAATTTAAACTAAAAAAAATATACGAAACAAAACCCCTATTGGTTTTCTTTTTCGGAGTTATTTGTTTTGGAAGATGAGTTGTCTTCATTGTCCGACTTTTTACAAGATAATCATTTTTGAAAAAATGTTCATGGAACAGCATTCGACGTTAAAAGATAAGATTCGGTAGCTGCAAAGGCAGTGTTCTTAATCTTTGCTGTTATAAAATCTGCGTGAATCTGCGGAAAAATCCGCGAAAATCTGCGAGAAATATTTAAGCTGCGACAGTGAAAACAATGGAGGTTCCAGGGAAATCATTTCCCCCGGCCCTGGATGATGATCAGGATGGTGTAGATCAGTATCTTGAAATCCATGGCCAGCGACATGTTCTCGATGTAGAGAATGTCAAATTTAAGACGCTCGACCATCTGGTCAAGGTTCTCGGCATAGCCGTATTTTACCTGGCCCCAGGAAGTAATCCCCGGTTTTACTTTGTGAAGCAACCGGTAATGGGGAGCCCGCTGCGTAATCAGGTCAATATAATATTGCCGTTCGGGCCTCGGGCCTACAAGGCTCATATCTCCCTTCAGTACGGTATAAAACTGGGGAATCTCATCAACCCTGAACTGCCTCAGGAATTTACCAAACCGTGTTATCCGCGGATCATTTTTTGATGAAAGCTGGGGACCGGTTTCTTCTGCATCGCGGTACATGGTCCTGAACTTATGCATGGTAAAGGGCTTGCCTTTGATGCCGATACGCTCCTGCGAAAAGAAAACCGGCCCGGGTGATGTAACCTTGATGATGATGGCGGTAATGATCATCGCCGGGGAAAGAAGGATAAGGCAGATGATCGAGATAACCAGGTCCAGTATCCGTTTGAGCGACATCTGCCAGTCGGGCATCAGGTCGGGGTATATCTGGATGAGCGGCGCGTGAAAAATGGAAGTTGTTTTAACCGCCCCCATGAGGATGTCCTGCATCGCGGGAATGATCTTGATTACGACATTGGTATCCTCAAGCTGGGTGATGATGTTTTCGATGGTGTGATTTTCTGAATGTTCAATGGCGATGATCACCTCTTCGATATTCATCTCCCTGACGAGCCTGTTCAGGTCCTGCAGCCCGCCAAGGTGCGGAATGGACTCTGCCAGTTTATAATGGCTGTACCCTTCGACATTGATGAATCCGACAAATTTATTTCCGGAAGATTTTTCCTGGTTTTCGATTTCCTCATAAATGGAAACCGCATTCCCGTTGCTGCCGATAATGATGGTGTTGAACCCGATAACCTTATGATGGATCTTAAAAGCGGCCCGCGATGTAAGAAAGAACCTGAAGGATGCCGTAAAAAACAGGTGAAGCGAAAACAAAATGAAAAAGAACTCCAGGTAAGTATGCTGGTTGATGATGACATCATCGAGGATCAGTGCAAAAAATAGGATGGTCCCCCCGATAAAGGTGATCAGTATCGTTTGTGCAAATTCGCGGAGCCGGGCTTTCCTGAATATCTGCCGGTAGGTTCCCATCAGCGTGTAGAGAATCAGCCAGAATACTGGAATGACGCTTACACCGTAATAGAGTTTCTTATCGAGGAAAATATCATTGATATGCTGAAAAACCTGGTGATCAACGGCATATTTCCGATAGATAAAGAATAAAGTCCAGGCAATAAAGGCCGTGAAAAAATCGGCTGCAACATATTTTATAACCTGTAAACGTTTATTCATAGTATAGGATTTCTGACGTTCTTCTGCCGGTTGATTATGACGATTTCCTTGTTACTGCCTTAAAATTATCAAAAAGGATGACAGACTGCGTCAACCCCGTTTCCTTCAGCGCCCTTAGGTACACCCTGTACGAGGTCATTCCGCTGTAAGCATATAATGTGTTGGTAAGATCGATGTAAATTTTCTTCCACAGGCCCTGCGTAGGGTTCAGATAGATCACCGGCGTCTGGTAGAGGAGTGTCGAACCATAGGTTATCACACCCACCTCAAGCGTATTCGTCAGGTTAAAGTTCATTTCCAGGAATACAGGTGCAGCCGGGATCATATATTCCAGGTGGGTCTGGCATTCAAAAAAACTATGAACCGAATCCAAAACAACCATTCCCGAATGGTTTCCCTCAAACGTAAGCGGTGAACCGGCCGGAGTGCGCTGAATATAGGCCAGGCTTCCTTTCGCTGTATCCAGGGTAAGCGACACATCCTCAAAATCTTCCTTCCATGAAAAATAGGATGTCTTCTGATAGGTGGTTTTCAGCACGCCGGTTTTTGAGGTGATGTCTGGCGAAAGTGTTACGTCCTTCAGGATGGGGCTGTAGAATTCATAAGCAACCCGGGTGGCTGCAATGCCATTCTTTTTAACACCCGGCCATATTTTCATGTGGTGCAGGCCTGTTTTAAGTACGGGAATTTTTGCCGGAAGTTCGAATGCCCCCAGGAATTCGTCGTCTGCATAAACCCATGCATCTGTAATACGCTGAGAAGCAGTTCCTTCAAGATAATAATCGGTAGTGAGGTATATAGAATCAATTGACAGGTAGGCAGGGATGGTTTGGTCTCCGGTAAATTTTTCGCAGGAAGTGGCCGTCGTAAACAGGATGCATGACAAACAGAAATTGCGTAGAAGACTCCTGTACAGCATATGGTAATAATGGATTGAAATCACTGATTTCTGTTATTTTAAACGGCCTGTTTTTGCTGATATTGTTCACCGGGGGAAGAAAAGTAATGAACAAGCAACTAACAATTCATCAGATCATGTTTGCAGCGTTCAGGCTGATCTTGTCGATGATCTTGTAAGCAACTTCCAGCGCGCTGTAGCCATCGTTGATGGTCACCATCGGGACCGTGTTGTTGATAATGGCTGCGTAGAAACTTTCAAGTTCCGCCTTTATCGCATTCAACGGCTTGATTTCAGGCTTGTCAAAATTGATCTGCTTGGTTCCGCGGCCGGGTCCCAGTTCCAGAACAAATCCCATGGGAGGCTCACCGGCAACCACATCGTTTATTTTTACGACTTCCAGCTCTTTTTTCAGGAAATCTACGGATATGTATGCATCTCTCTGGAAAAACCTGCATTTTCGCATATTTTTCAAGGAAATACGGCTTGCAGTGAGGTTGGCAACACATCCGTTGTCAAATTCAATCCGCGCATTGGCAATATCTGGTGTATCGCTCACCACGGCAACGCCGCTCGCGCTGATTTTCCGGATGTTGCTTTTCACAACGCTTAACACGATATCGATGTCGTGAATCATCAGGTCAAGGATAACAGGAACATCCGTGCCGCGGGGATTGAACTGGGCCAGCCGGTGGCTTTCAATGAACATCGGCCTGTCAAATGATGCCTCTGCGGCAAGAAACGCCGGGTTAAACCGTTCAACATGCCCCACCTGCACTTTCACGTTGGCTTCCCTTGCAATTTTGATCAGTTCGCGGGCTTCATCAAGCGTTGTTACGATAGGTTTTTCAATGAAGACATGCCTGCACTTCTTCAGTGCTTTTGCGGCACACTCAAAATGTGAAATCGTCGGGGTAACAATATCAACAACATCAACAGCATCGATGAGATCATCCAGTGAACTCCAGTTGGCAATCCCAAACTCCTGTGAGATTTTTTCTGCATTGGCTGAATCAGGATCATAAAATCCGACCATATCAAACCCTTGAATTTCACTGAGGCATTTCAGGTGAATTTTACCAAGATGTCCTGCACCCAGCACTCCGATTTTCAGCATTTTGTTTTTTTTTGCAAAGGTAGGTTTTTACCCTTACTGAAATTAGTATTTTCGTGAAAAAATTAACGACCCGAAACACATGACGATCAACAAACCGGCAGATTCATACCGGCACCAGGGACTCAGGAAGTTACTGGTACAGAATATCAGGCAAAAAGGGATAAAAGATCCGCAGGTACTCCTGGCAATAGAAACCGTACCGCGCCATTTCTTTTTTGATTCTTCCTTTCTCGAATCTGCCTACGAAGACAAGCCATTTCCGATTGGCGCCGGTCAAACCATTTCGCAGCCATATACGGTCGCTTTTCAGACAGAATTGCTTCAGATCCGAAAGAACGACAAAGTGCTTGAAATAGGGACAGGTTCAGGCTACCAGGCCTGCATCCTGGCAGAACTCGGTGCCAAGGTCTTCACCATTGAACGCCAGAAATCACTGTTCGACAGAACCAGCAAGTATTTGCCTGTTGTTGGTTACCCGACCATCAAAAGCTTCTTCGGAGACGGGTATAAAGGGCTGCCGGCATATGCGCCGTTTGATAAGATGATCGTTACCGCCGCTGCCCCTTATATCCCCGATGCATTGCTGGAACAACTTAAACCCGGGGGGATCCTGGTCATTCCTGTGGGGGCGAACGATGTTCAAACCATGACCACCGTCATCCGGAACGAGGATAATACCTTCACGAAAAAAGAGTATGGTGCTTTCAGGTTTGTCCCGATGCTGGAAGATAAGGCAAAAGGATTCTGAGCCCGGCCGGTTATCAGGAGTTTCCCTGCCAGCGCCTGCGGGCCCGCTTTACGAAAGCGATGCAAAAACCGGTAATCATCACGATCGCCCCAAGCCACAGGATGTTGATGTACGGGTTCATGATGGCTTTGATCACAATATAATCAGGTTCCTTCGAAACATTGGCGATATAGGCATAATAATCGCGGCCTAAGAAATGCCTGGTATCAGGATTATATACCGCGCCCATCCTTGGATGTACGTTTACCGAAGGATGCAGGGTGAATTCCAGTTTATAGGCTCCTTTTTTCTTTGTCAGAAAATCAATGCCGTAAACCGTCGTGTTCCCCTGGGGTACGTTATTTACATATGAAACATAGAATCCGTTCATGAACAATGTGTCATTTCTCATAAGCACCAGGTTTTCAGCATTGGCGCGGCTGTCTCCCAAATCGAAGGTTGAAGTGTTGGAAGATATTATCTTCGAATTGGAAAAAGTGAGTACTGTGCCCAGCACAAAAATCACAAACCCGATATGGGTGATGATGGCACCAATATTCCGGGGTTTCGTGGCAAGGAATATTAAATTGTACACCGAAGAAAGCAGGGCAAAAAGTGTAAAAACCACCAGCAGTATGTAATTCATCTGCGTAACAACCCCCAGCACCATCAGCGGAATACTCAACACGAAGGATGCAACCAGGGGGATCAGCATTTTCTTCAGAAATTGACCTGCATCATTGGTGCTGTATGTCAAAAACTGGCTGAATGCTATGAAGCCCGCAATAAGCAGCGCATACGGCATTTGCCAGCGATTGTAAAAACCAACCCTGTCGACGGGGGGAGCGACATCAGTATGAAAAAGGCTGTTGAATACAGGGATTGAGGTCGTAAAAACAATTTGAAAAGCCGCCAGAACCATGATGATGGCACCGATGAACATCCAAAATTCTCTCGACAGCAGGATATCCTCTTTCGCCGTATGGATTTTTTTAATATTCGCACCGATCATGACCACCATCATGATAAAAAACACCAGAAGGTAAATAAGTAACTGAAGGGTCATGCCATTGTCTCCGAACGAATGGGCTGAAGTATCTGCCAGGACTCCGCTCCTGGTGAGGAAACTGGCATACAAAACCAGCACATACGAAAGGGTGATCAGGATATAGGCTGCAAGCATGGCAAAATTCTGCCTTCTTGAAATCAGCATAAAATGAAGGCCTGCGACCAGGGTCATCCAGGGGACCAGTGATGAATTCTCAACCGGGTCCCACGACCAGAATCCGCCGAAGGTGAGCGATACGTAAGCCCAGGCGCCTCCCAGGAGTATCCCTGCCCCGAGCATGAGCAGGGCAAACAATGTCCATGGCATGGCCCGTCCGATCCAGGTGTGATAATCCTTTTTCATGAACGAGGCGATGGCATAACTGAATGGCACCAGCGCCAGTGCATAGCCAAGAAACAGGATCGGCGGGTGAATGGTCATCCATATATTCTCCAGCAGGGGATTTAACCCGTTCCCGTCGCCGATCATACTGATATAATCGGGCATTGCAAAAATGGTCCCCTCGAGGGTTTGGGCGGTCTCCCTGAGCAGTCCGAAAGGAGTTGCGCCGATCTTGACGCCAAACAATGTGATACCCAGTAACATGGAGGTCACAAACGCCTGCGATATTGAAAAAATCAGCATCACCGGAGATTCCCATTTTCGTGCAATCTTTACCAGAACCAGGCCTATTAAAGCCTGCCACAGGGCCCAGACAAGAAAACTGCCCTCCTGCCCTGCCCAGAAACAGGAAATGATGTATTTCATTGGCAAATCTTTAGAAGAATATTGCCACACGTAAGAATATTCAAAATAATGCCTGAAAATGAGGAAATACAGAACCATGGCAACTGCAACAATGGAGAGGGCGTGGGTAATATACAGACCCCGGGCTGCGGCAAGCCATACTTTGCGATTATCCTTCCTGTAGAATGCCAGGAAATAAAAGACGCAGGCCAGGATTGCTGTTCCAAATCCCAGCCAGACAAAAAACTTCCCCATCTCTCCGGGGAAAAGATGTTCACCAATATACTGAATGTTCATGCTGATTTTCTTATATGGCGGCAAAATTACACTTTTCAGTCATACATAGAGGTATCATATGCAGATTTAGCCGCCATTTATTTACCTTCGCAAAAAACTCACGCCATGATAAAAATTGGTCTTATCGGAGGTTCAGGCCTCGAAAAGCTGAACATCTTCACGAATTCCGGTGAAATAAACATCGACACGCCATACGGCTCCCCCAGTTCCTCCTTTTTTACCGGAACAATCGGTGAATGTGAAGTTTTCATCCTCTCCCGCCATGGCCGTGAACACACAATCCCTCCAACACAGGTCAATAACCGCGCAAACATCGCCGCACTGAAACAACTTGACTGCCGGTATATTTTTGCAACCACCGCATGCGGCAGTCTCAGGGAGGAGATTGGACGCGGAGACCTGGTTATTGCCGATCAGTTCATCGATTTCACAAGACTGAGAATCAACACATTTTATGATAAATTCGAACCGGGGAACGTAGTACACACCGGCATGGCCGATCCGTTTTCGGAAAAACTCAGGCAGATGCTGATCGAAGGATGCAGGAAAACAGGCATACGCCACCATCCGGCAGGAACAATCGTTACCATAGAAGGCCCCCGCTTTTCAACCCGCGCGGAATCTAAAATGTTCCGCCTGCTCGGCGCAGATGTGATCAACATGAGCATAGCCCCGGAAGCAAGCCTCGCCCGGGAAGCCGGCATTCCCTATGCAGCCGTCGCCCTCTCAACGGATTATGATTCCTGGAAACTTGACGAGGAACCGGTTACCTGGGACGAAATCGTCAAAGTGTTCGGCGAGCATGTAAGGCATGTAACTACCTTGATGGTGAATATTTTGCAGGGCTTTGCGGAGTAAGAGGGTGACAGAGTAACAGAGTAACAGAGTAACGGTACCTTGTTACCTTGTCACCTTGTTACCTTGTCTCCTTGTCACCTTGTTTCCTTGCCACCTTGTCACTTTATCACCTTGCCACCTTCCTAACGCGCGTATTTAAAATCTTTCCCCAGGTATTTCGCCGTGTTTCCCAACTGTTCTTCGATGCGAAGCAACTGGTTGTATTTGGCGATCCTGTCCGTGCGGCAGGCTGAGCCTGTTTTGATAAGTCCGGTGTTAAGTGCAACAGCCAGGTCGGCGATAGTGACATCTTCCGTTTCGCCCGAACGGTGACTCATAACTGCCGTATAGCTATGACGATAGGCCATATTAACCGCATTTATTGTTTCACTCAGCGTTCCGATCTGGTTCACCTTGATCAAAATTGAATTTGCCACACCTTTTTTAAATCCCATGGCAAGGCGATCAACATTGGTAACAAATAAATCGTCGCCAACCAGCTGGATCTTACTGCCCATTTCCCTGGTCATCAGTTTCCACCCATCCCAATCATCTTCGGCCATGCCGTCCTCAATTGAAATGATCGGGTAGCGCTTCGTCCAGTCTTTCCAGAAAGCCACCATTTCGGCAGGGCTCAGCTTGTCGCCCGTTGATTTCTTCAAATGATAGACATTTTCCTCCGGGATAAAATATTCTGAAGATGCCGGATCCAATGCTATAAATATATCTTTACCAGGCTCATAACCAGAAATCTCGATCGCCTTCATAATCACCGTCAGGGCTTCTTCGTTTGATTTGAGATTGGGCGCAAATCCACCTTCATCGCCGACATTTGTGGAATATTTGCCCTTCTTTAATACGGCTTTCAGGTTGTGAAACACCTCTGCTCCCATCCGCAATGCTTCGCTGAATGAGGTTGCGCCAACCGGCATGATCATAAATTCCTGAAAATCGATCGAATTGTCGGCATGCGAACCGCCATTCAGAATGTTCATCATGGGAATTGGAAGGGTTTGCGCTGAAACTCCTCCGATGTACCGGTATAGTTCCTGGCCTGTAACCTGCGCAGCTGCATGAGCCGCGGCGAGGGAAACGCCAAGAATGGCATTTGCACCGAGTTTCGCCTTGTTGGGAGTGCCGTCAAGTTCGATCAGTTTGTTGTCGATCTCGATCTGATCAGTCACAAACATGCCCTGGATTTCTCCCGCAATAAAATTATTCACATTCTGAACAGCTTGCAGAACTCCTTTGCCGAGATAGACTTTCTTGTCTCCGTCCCGCAATTCAACTGCCTCGTGAACACCGGTAGAAGCTCCTGAAGGAACTGCGGCGCGTCCGATAATGCCGCTTTCTGTTACAACATCGACTTCAATTGTCGGATTTCCCCTGGAATCCAGGATTTGCCTGGCGTGGGTTGATAAAATAGTACTCATGGTTATTGTTTTTAGAATAGTATAATTGTGGATTTCATAAAAACAAAAAAGGACAACATAATTTCTTATATCATCCTTTCTTATTCTGTATTAAACTGATGTTTTCAATTTTTATGCTTCTGGTTTTTCCTCAGCGGCTTCGGTCTCAACTTCAGGTTCTTCAGCCTCAGCTACCGGTTCCTCAGGTTTCTGAGGTTCCTCTTTGGCTTTAACCTCAGCAGCTTCGGCTTTCGGTGCAGTTTTCACTTCGGCACCTTCGGCTTCTTTTTTCTTGGCACCTGCTCTTTTCCTGCGCGTGGTTTTTGCCTTTCCATCTTCTTTCACCGACAACATGGCCTCATTGTAGTCGACCAGCTCGATCAGGCACATCTCGGCATTATCGCCGAAACGGTTACCGGTTTTTAAAATGCGGGTATAACCTCCCGGCCTGTCCATGATCTTTTTAGAAATTTCACGAAAAAGCTCTGTTACGGCTTCCTTGTTCTGAAGATAGCTGAATACCGTACGCCTTGAATGTGTTGTATCATCCTTTGACTTTGTAATCAGGGGTTCTACGAAGATACGCAGTGCTTTCGCTTTGGCGACTGTCGTATGGATCCGCTTATGCATGATAAGCGATGCCGCCATGTTTGAAAGCATTGCCTTTCGGTGCGCACTTTTTCTTCCTAAATGATTAAATTTCTTCTGGTGTCTCATCGCAATTAATCCTTATCTAATTTATATTTCGTCGTATTCATTCCAAATTCAAGGCCCTTGGATTTTACCAGTTCCTCAAGTTCGGTGAGTGATTTTTTGCCAAAATTGCGAAACTTCAGCAAATCATTTTTATTGAAGGCCACGAGATCCCCGAGATATTCAACATCTGCAGCTTTCAGGCAATTCAAGGCTCTTACGGAAAGGTCCATATCGACCAGTTTGGTTTTCAGAAGCTGACGAATATGAAGAGAGGTTTCATCAAACTCTTCAGCAACAGCCTTTTCAGATGAGTCAAGCGTGATTCTTTCATCAGAAAACAGCATAAAATGATGAATGAGAATTTTCGCAGCCTCTTTCAATGCATTTTTTGGCAGGATGGAACCATCGGTCACAACCTCCATGATCAGTTTTTCGTAGTCGGTCTTTTGCTCTACGCGGAAATTTTCAATGTTGAAGGTCACATTCTTGATCGGGGTGTGCACCGAATCAATGGCAATTCTCCCCAGTGATGAACTCAGTGTTTTGTTCTCCTCAGCAGGAATGTAACCGCGGCCTTTGTCAACCGATAGTTCAACAGTCAGTTTGACATTGGACTCCATATGGCAGACAACAATTTCCGGGTTCAGAACCTGGAATACGGAAAGGAATTTATTGATATCACCTGCTTTGAATTCCTTCTGCTGGGCGATGATCACGGTAACCTTTTCAGAATTTTCAGATTCGATCAAACGTTTGAACCGGATTTGTTTCAGGTTCAGGATGATCTCCGTCACATCTTCAATAACACCTTTAATGGTCGAAAATTCCTGTTCCACCCCTTCGATTTTCACCGAAGTGATGGCAAAACCTTCCAACGAAGAAAGCAAAATCCTTCTGAGTGAGTTTCCGATTGTCACACCAAAACCAGGCTCAAGCGGGCGAAATTCAAATACCCCGCGGCAGTCATCGGCTTCCACCATGATCACCTTGTCAGGTTTCTGGAACGGTAATATTGCCATATTAGTTTTTTTTTTGTTTATTTAGAATATTGTTGAGGCGCATCGCGATGCGTCTCAACATCGTGCTGCGCAACCAACGATAAAATTATTTCGAATACAACTCGACGATGAGCTGCTCCTTGATGTTTTCAGGAATCTGATCACGTTCCGGGTAATTCATAAATTTCCCCGTCATCATGCCGCCATCCCATTCCAGCCAGGGATACTGATTACCACGTCCCGTCAGGGAATCGGTGATAACTTCCAGTGATTTGGAACGCTCACGAACAGAAACAAGGTCTCCGGGGCGAAGCTCCATGGAAGGAATATTCACAATTTTACCGTTCACCAGGATGTGGCGATGCCCGATTAACTGGCGGGCCCCATCGCGTGTCGGGGAAATACCCATGCGGTAAACAACATTATCAAGGCGCGATTCAATAAGCTGAAGCAAAACCTCGCCGGTGATACCACCTTTACGGGCGGCTTTCAAAAAGATATTTCTGAACTGACGCTCAAGAATACCATAGGTATATTTGGCTTTTTGTTTCTCCATGAGCTGCGTGCCGTACTCAGAAACTTTTGCTCTGCGTTTGGTCTGACCATGCATCCCCGGTGGATAATTCTTTTTTTCATAACTCTTGTCAGGACCAAAAATAGGATCCCTGAACCTTCTTGCAATTCTCGACTTTGGGCCAATGTATCTTGCCATGGTAATTGATATAATTAGTTATTAGACTCTTCTTCTTTTGGGCGGACGGCAACCGTTGTGTGGCAACGGGGTAATGTCAACAATTTCCGTAACTTCAATTCCTGCAGTGTGCAGTGTACGGATAGCTGATTCACGGCCGGCACCTGGCCCTTTGATATACACCTTAACTTTACGGAGTCCTAAGTCATACGCAACTTTGGATGCATCCTGCGCCGCCATCTGGGCAGCATAGGGCGTGTTCTTTTTTGAACCCTTGAACCCCATCTTACCAGCAGATGACCAGCTGATGACCTGCCCGCTGTTATTGGTCAGGGTGAGGATAAGATTGTTGAACGAGGCGTTTACATAGGCTTTACCTATTGCATCAACCTTGACAACCCTTTTCTTTGAACTTTTTTCAGTCTTTGCCATATATTATTTTACTACATTCATGAACGATTAACCCTTCGTGGCCTTTTTCTTGTTGGCAACGGTTTTTTTCCTGCCCTTGCGGGTGCGTGCGTTGTTCTTGGTACTTTGTCCGCGAACCGGCAATCCCAAACGATGACGGATTCCGCGGTAACAGCCGATGTCCATCAGTCGTTTGATATTCATCTGAACTTCCGAGCGCAAAGCACCTTCGATCTTGAAACTATCGTTGATGATTGCACGAATTTTATTCTGCTCTTCGTCGTTCCAGTCCTGGACCTTTTTATTCCTGTCCACACCTGCCACATCAAGGATCTTTTGAGCATTGCTTCTGCCAATACCATAGATATAGGTCAGCCCAATTTCTCCCCGTTTATTTTTAGGTAAGTCAATACCTGCAATTCTGGCCATATTAATCCAAT
>JBAXDH010000046.1:0-27524 GCA_037141055.1 bacterium
TGAATCTATGCCCGTTTTTCCATTCATATGAAATCCCTAAAGGGATGTAAAAACAATTTTAAACAGTCTCTCAATCCTTCACGAATTTCAACACCCTTGTCATCCGGTCGTCGCTGAATCTCACAAAATAAACACCCGGCTTGAGTCCACTGACATCAATTCCGGTTGTTTCATTTACCATCTGTTTCGATAAAATGAGCTGACCGCGAAGATCATACATGGTCAGTAATCTGTTCTGAGCGTTTGATACACCGGGCGAAGAAAGATAGACTATCGAATGCGCAGGGTTTGGAAACAATGAAACCTGCCCCGGAGAAAGGGTCGGTTCCGTGAAAACCATTATCGAATCAACAACTGCTGTATATCGATAAACCTCAGTCAAATCGACACTGCCATCAAGCTGATGATTAGCAAAAACAGGAAGACCACCGTCGTAAGGTTGCCAGCCGTTAAACCAATGCATAATCTTCCCCGTCAATGAGTTTCCCCATGAATCGTATGTGTATTGTTGTGTGTACGCATGCCGCCAGGCAGCATTGACCCAATCCTGGGATGTCTCCGAAAGCAGGTTAATACTGGTATCATAGTCATAAAGCACGCGATGGCAGTTTACCCACGCGCCACTCATCCAGCATTGATCTATTTCCATAACCATGTTCCCGCCTGCATCGTATGTAAAATAATTGGAAAACACATTTTCCCATGCATTGTTCTGCCACAATTGATACAAGTATGAGAGTTGGTTTCCGGCAGTGTCCCAGGTCAATGTATGAAAACTGGTGTTCACCCACGAAGAGTTTACCCAATCCTGGTTAAGACGTGTAAGAAGATTCCCATTTGAATTATTGGTGCTTGAATCACGGGAGGTAACCTCCCAGCCATTGTTTAGCCAGATATAGGTTAAAGAACCTGTGTAATAACCATTTCCGTCGTAGGCAGGAATCGCGAGCCAGTTGTTAAGCCAGAGGCTGTCTTGTCCCGCCTGATACATAGCGGTATCATTTAATCCATTTGCATCAAAGTGCCATGAATAATGCCATCCATTATCCCATGCAGTTGAGTCCCACATCATCCGTTTCCAATCCACCTGGTCTCCGTTTGCATTATAGACGAACTCCTGTTTCTGAAAATTCACCCATGCATTGTTTTGCCATACCTCTTGTAACTGGCCCACCCAATTGCCTGCTGAATCATACGTATCAGCTTCCCTGGCATAATTTTCCCAGGCCAGACTGCCCTGCCGGCGCTCAAATAAAAGAGTCAGCTGCTCGCCAAATGAATTATAGGTTCGGGACACCCGTTGAAAGGGATTGTCGCCCGATGCTATATTGTAACACATGATGGTGTCCCACTTCCATAAATAGCCCGATGAATCGAACATAGTCCGATTCACCGGTACTACCATACGCTCAGGTTTGAATCCCGGCTGTGGTGGGTTGATCCAGATGCCGGATCTTTCAGGCCCGGAAGGCAAGGTGGCTTTGCGTTGTTGAACCTGGGCTTGTATGCTGTAAGCAAACATGCAAAGGCAACTGATAAGGAGAATTTGCGTTTTCATTGGGCGGTTTATCCGGGATCAGATATTTTTGCAGCATTCACGACTGAATAAAAATGGCGGACAGAATCGGCAGACTGAATAATGCCATGCGCATTTTGTTCAGACACCCTGGCTTTTGTACAAGACCAGGATTGGATAAGCGAAGCAAGAAGAAAGAGTGAAATAAGTGATTTAAAAAAGCTTCTGTACATGGCAAAATCAACATTTGGCAATAAAGTTAATGATTTATGCGAATCCAGGAATGAATTTCATCCACAGGGGGAACTGAACAACCAAACTGCAAATACTTTACCTCCTGATATTACCGATGTTCCGCCGGTTGATAATTCGAGGAACACCATTGAACAGCCTGTTGCTCCTGAAAAACCATGGATAACCGTGGAACTGATGCCGGAATTTCCGGGTGGAAATGATGAAATGTTCAGATTCCTTGCCCAAAATCTCAGGTACCCTGTTGAAGCAAGGGAAATATCGGTAAGCGGGAAAGTTTATATTTATTTTGTGGTTGAACCCGATGGTTCGATTTCCAGCCTCAAAGTGATGAGAGGAATCGGATCGGGTTGTGACGAGGAAGCCCTTCGCGTGGTTGGCCTGATGCCGAAATGGACTCCGGGAAAACAGGGCGGAGTCGCTGTAAGGGTGCAGTATATTCTGCCGGTGAGGTTTACGTTGCAGTGAGGAAGTGACGAGTGACAAGTGAACGATTCCAATGGAACGTTCATTTTAGGATTCCCGGCGGATGATCATGGCTGTGGTAACCCCGCCGCCACCGCAAATAGAGGCGATGCAATGGGTTTTTCCAAGGCGTTTGAGGGCATGGTAACCGGTAACGAGGATACGTGCTCCGCTGATACCGGTCGGATGACCCAGGGCGATGGCACCTCCATGCACGTTTAATTTTGACCGGTCCCAGCGCAATGCCTGTTCATTGGCAAGGACCTGGATGGCGAACGCTTCGTTCACTTCAATGATATCCATTTCATTTAGGGTCATTCCTGCTTTTGACAGGGCCGCAGGAATTGCCAGTGCCGGGCCTTCTCCCATTGTGGAGGGATTTACGGCGCACTGGGCGTAGGAAACGATGGAGAAGAGGGGTTTTAAGCCGTATTCCTGCGCTTTTTTCCGGTGTGTGACCACAAGGGCAACGGCTCCGTCGCTCAGGCCGCAGGAATTACCGGCCGTTACCGTGCCGTTCTTTCGGAAGGCAGGTTTTATACCTGCCATTTTTTCCAGGCTGATCTCATGACGGATGGTTTCATCCGTATCAAATATTTCAGTTGTCCGACCGCCTGCTTTGGTTATTTCAACCTGAACTATTTCTTCATTAAACCAGCCATTTTTTTGTGCGGTAGCGGCTTTAGTGTGACTGCCGACTGCCAACTCATCCTGTTCCTCCCGCGAAACCTGGTATTTGTCAAAAAGGTTCTCGGCAGTTTCGCCCATTCCCTGGCCGATCAGCGGATCAATGCTGTCGGACCATCCGTCTTCAAGGGTTTTATTCCCCATTTTGAACCCGTCCCAGCGTGCGCCTTTGAGCAGGTACGGAATGGAACTCATGCTGTCGAATCCGCCGGCAATTACAATCCCTGCGTCGCCGAGCCTGATGGCCTGGGAAGCCATTGCCAGGGTTCGCATCCCCGACGGGCAGGCCATGTTGACGGTCACAGCCGGTGTTGCCGGAGAGATTCCTGCCCGAACGGAAGCCGTGCGGGCAGGGTTCGGTCCGTTACCGGCCTGGCGGCAACTGCCAAGGATCACCTCGTCAACCTGGTCACCCGCCAAACCAGCACGTCTGATTGCTTCCATGACGGCGGTTGCTCCAAGTTCCCAGGATGGGATGTCCCTGAGGGTTCCGCCGAATTTCCCCATGGCCGTGCGGCATGCTGCAACAATCACGATATCCTTTAATTCCATGGTTTTAGTTGTTGACCTCTCCCCCTGCCCCTGCCCTTCAAGGGGAGGGGCAGGGGTGGGGTAAGTTAAATATATTGTCCGCCGTCCACTTTGATCACTTCTCCGGTGATATGCCGGGCCAGTTCGGAACACAGGAACACAGCCAGGTTCGCGATATCTTCAGGTTTACCAAGGCGTTGAAGTACTATTTCCCCCAAGGCGGCTGCATAAACACTATCCCCGGCGTTTTTCATCATTTCGGTTTCAATCAGCCCGGGGGCAATGGCATTCACATTCACATTGTATTTGCCCAACTCTTTGGCAACTGACTTCGTCAAACCGATAATTCCGGCTTTTGACGCAGCATAATTGGCCTGGCCGAATTTCCCCCTCATTCCGTTAATGGAGGTGATATTGACGATTTTCCCTGATTGCTGTTCCCGGAACAATGGTGAAACAGCCCGGATATAATTGAAATACCCTTTGAGGTTTACGCTGATTACATCATCCCACTGATCTTCGGTCATTTTCCATACAACCCCGTCGCGGTTGATGCCGGCATTATTTACCAGGATATCGATTTTTCCGAATTCCTTTATCGCCGCAGTCACTGCTTTTGCCGCTCCTTCGAAGTCGGTTATTTCTGCCTGGATGAATAAGCCTTTGCATCGCAGGTCATGTATCTGCTGAAGGATTTCCTGTGCTTCGTTTTGCGGCCTGCGGTCGATCAGTGCGACATTCGCACCGCACCGGGCGAGTTGCAAAGAAATTGCTGCGCCTATTCCGCTGATTCCCCCGGTTACGATGGCAGAACGACCGGAAAGGTCAGGGAAGTTTGATTGCTGCTGGTCCATCAGGATAGGATTAATGACTCATGATATTCATACGATTATTTCTTCAATCCCTGGATCGCTTCCAGTACTTTTTGAGGAGTGATGGGAAGTTCGAAAACCCTTGCTCCGATGGCATCTGCCACTGCATTGGCGATCGCCCCGAGAATGGGCAGGGTGGCGCCTTCGCCAACTTCCTTGGCCCCGTATGGCCCGGCCGGCTCGTAGCTGTCGACGATGGTTGAATGAATTTCGGGCATGTCGGCCGAGGTCGCCATGAGATAGTTGTGAAGATCGGCGTTGACCATCTTCCCCTTTTTATCAAACACTTCATTCTCAAAAAGCACTTCGCTCATGCCCATTAAAACGGCCCCTTCCGCCTGTCCTTCGACCAGCATCGGGTTGACGGCCGTGCCGCAGTCGTGGGCATCCCAGAAATTCAACACCTTGACTTTCCCGGTTTCCATGTCTACATCAACTTCGCAAACGGTGGCGGAAAAAGAGTATGCCGGGGAAGTTCCGACGGCAGCGCCTTTGTAGGTACCACCCAGCCCTTCGGGGGGAGAATAGTGGCCTTTTCCGAGCAGCGGGCCTTTTTTGGAAAAGTGAGAAAACCCAGCCTGTTCCCATGGGATGAACACCGAAGGGTCTTCTTTCAGGTAAATCATGTTATTTGATGCGTCAAGTGCCGCCGGATCCACGTTCAGTATTTCGGCAGCCTGGGCCAGGACCTGTTTTTTGACTTCCTCTCCGGCCATCTTTGAGGCATTTCCCCCCATCAGCGTGACCCGGCTGGAGTAGGCGCCAAACCCGATGGGGGTGAGGTCGCTGTCGGCGGATACAACACTGATCCTGTCGAAGGAAATGCCCATCGCTTCGCAGGCTGCCATGGCCAGAACCGTATCCGATCCCTGGCCGATATCCGCATCCCCGAGAAACAGCACCGCTCTCGATCCGTCTTCAATCACTTTTATGGTTGCGCTTGAATGTGGGAATTTTGACCGGTATATCGGGTACCCGGCACCTGAAACGAACCCTCCGCAGCCGATGCCGATCCCGCGTCCAACGGGAAGTTTCCCTTTCTTTTGATCCCATCCCGATTTTTTCCTGACCTCTTCGATACAGGCTGAAAATTCGCAGGAATGGATATCGAGATCATTGCAGGTACGATATTCGGGCGTCATGGCATTTTTCAGCCTGATATCGACATGGTCCATGCCGATATCGTCGGCGATCATCGACAGCAGCGATTCGAATGCAAACCGCGGATGCGGGCAGCCGTGACCGCGGAAAGCGCCGCACGGCGGCAGGTTGGTGTTTACCCGGTAACCGTCGTATTTGTAATTCGGAAATTTATACAGGGTTGTGAGCATGGACCCTGCATAATAGGTCGAGACGATTCCAAAGCTTGAATAGGCCCCGCCTTCGAGAACTGCCTGCTGCTTAACGGCCGTAATGGTGCCGTCGTTTTTGACCCCGATTTTCAGGTCGATGTATTGTTTGTGGCGGCCCCTTCCGAACAGGTACATCTCCTCCCGGTTGAAACGCATCTTAACCGCACAGCCTGCTATCCTTGCAAGGAAGATGGACATGACTTCGATTGTGGTAGTGGCAGCTTTGGCACCAAAACCGCCTCCGCAGTTTGTCATGATCACACGGATATCACCGAGGGGAAGTCCGAGGATATGCGACAGCTGGTGGTGCACATAATGAACGACCTGTGTGGAGGTGTGCAGTGTTACCCTTCCATGGCGGTCCCATTCGGCGATGGAGCAATGCGGTTCCATCGGATTCTGATAGGTCCTGTTACCGACAAACCGCTGCTCACGGATATGGTCCGCTTCGGCAAAGCCTTTGTCGATGTCGCCAAAATGGTGGTCGACATGGGTGTTGATGTTGTTTTCGTATTTATCGTCGAAAAGCCTGGGAGCGCCGTCTTTCATTGCTTCCACGGGATCGAACACGGCAGGAAGTTCTTCGTAGGTCACCTTGATGAGGTCAAGCGCCCGGTAGCAGGTTTCCTCGTCGACGGCAGCCACGGCGGCCACCACGTCCCCTACAAACCGCACTTTATCTTTCGCCAGGATATTTTCATCGTAACGCGGCGGAGAGGTTCCCCACCGGATATCGGGCACATCGGCACCGGTCAGCACGATCCGGACACCTGTCAGCGCTTTTGCCCTGCTGGTGTCGATGGAAATAATCCGGGCGTGGGCAACGGTGCTGAGCAGGAGCTTACCATAGATCATGTTCGGCAGCGAAATGTCGTCGGTGTACAACGCCCTGCCTGTGGCTTTATCAGGGGCATCGGGCTTCGGAAGGCGTTTTCCCACGACAGAAAGGTTCATCGCCGATTTCTGGGGCATGAACTCCAGTTTTTCAACGGGTTTACCGTTCAAATAATCACGGGCGGTTTCCACCGCTTCAATGATCTTGGTATACCCGGTGCAACGGCATAAATTGCCGCTTAATTCCGATTGAATTTCCTCTTTTGACGGGTTTGGGTTTTTATCCAGGATGCTTTTTGTCCGCATGATGATGCCGGGGGTGCAATAGCCGCACTGGATCGCACCTTTTTCGACAAATGCCCGCTGAATCGGGTGAAGTTCACTTCCCAAAGCGAGTCCTTCAATGGTTTCCACCTTCGTGCCGGCTGCATCCATGGCCAGAACCAGGCATGAATTAACCGCTTTCCCGTCGAGGATCACGGTGCATGCACCGCAGTCGCCGAGTTCGCAACCTTTTTTGGTGCCGGTGAGTTTCAACTCGTCCCTGAGCAGATCAAGAAGCGTGCTGGTTGGTTTTACAGCCACCTCGTAACCGGTGCCGTTTACATTTATCTGAATGAGTTTTTTCATTTTCCTGAACAGTCGAATAATTCTCTTTATCTGGTTAAAATGGCGGCTTTGGCAGCCGACACGATGGCGCGCCCGGCAATAACCTTCAGCACATCCCTGCGATACTGTGCCCCTCCACGGATATCGTCGATAGGGATGGAATCTTTCACGGCGGCAATTCCGGCCTCTTCCAGCAGGGTATCTTCCAGCAGAAGTTCATCTGTTTTCCTGCCTTTCAGCGCATCCGAGGCGCCATGGCTGATGCGTGGAGTGGGCGCAACGGCCCCGATCACGACGCAGGCATCTTCAATGGTTCCATGTTCAACCCTGATCATTGCCGCAACGGAAACCACGGAAATAGATCCCGCTTCACGCAATCCGAATTTTTCATAGAAGCAGCCCGTTCCCTGAGAAGGTTTTGGAATGATGACCCGGGTCACCAGATCACCATATTTCAAAACGGTTTTTTTATTGAATGTAAAAAAGTCGGACAGGGCGATTGTTCTAACCCCGGAGGTGCTGACAACTTCCACCGAAGCATTCATCGCCAGCAGGACCGGCGCCGAATCGCAGCAGGAAGCCGCAGTACAGAGGTTTCCTCCCAGTGTCCCGGTATTCCTGACCTGTTCGGAACCGATTTTTGAAGCGGCATCCGCAAGCGCCGGAATATATTTTTTTACAACCCCGGATGAAATGATCTCATTGTGTGTGGTGCAGGCGCCAATGTAAACATTGGTTTCGTCTTCGGTAATGCGTTTGAGTTCGTCGATCCTCGACAGGGAAACGACCTCATCATGGACCCGAAGTCCTTTTTTCATTTCAACCAGCAGGTCGGTCCCACCGGCCATGGCAACCGCATTGCTTCCTTTTTCAAGCAAACCGAGTGCGTCACTTACAGAAGCGGGCTGATGATAGATAAATTCCGGCAAAAACATTTCTTGTGTATTAATGAATAAAAAATCTTTGGTATTCTTCAGGACTGTTGATGTTGATCAAAACTTTTTCATCGGGCATTCTGACGTCCCGGCATTGCATCGTGTTCAGCACCTCCTTAAAATTAGCTGAATTTTCGCTCCATACAGCGATGCACTCCATGTTTTTCCTGTTCAGCAGCACCGGGTGCCCTCTTTTGTTGTCAAAAACCGGTGAAACATATTGATCTTCAGATCGCTGTTCATAAATTACATCCAGAATCGGCGAATCAATGAAGGGGTTGTCGACATTCTGGATGAAGCAGAATGAAGCCTTTTGTACGGCCCCGACTCCGAGTTTAACCGAATAAAACCTTTCATGCTCAGGGTGATCATTCACCACCAGGGTTGCTGCGCTTTGAATCCCTGCGTGCTGCTCCAAACGGAGCATGGCCTCCCTGCCTGCAACCACGACGATCTGGCTGCATCCCCAGTTATAATATGTTGAAGCAATCTGTTCAATAAAATTAACATTGTCCCTGAAAGGCAGGAACGCTTTCAGCTCTTTCATCCGCGACGATCTTCCTGCCGCAAGAATCACAACGGCCGCATCACGCGTTTCAACGGGGACGCCTGTGTTTAACATGTCAGGTTCATGAGAATGCATTTTCCCCGGTTATATCGTTCCCGGTGATCAGCAGGTGAATGTCGTGGGTTCCTTCATAGGTGATCACCGACTCGAGGTTCATCATGTGCCGCATGATCGGGAAATCGCCGGTAATGCCCATCGCGCCGAGTATCTGCCGCGATTCGCGGGCGACATCCAGCGCCATTTTCACATTGTTTCTTTTTACCATGGATATTTGTGCAGGCGTTGCTCTGTCATCGTTTCGAAGGGTTCCGGCGCGCCATGCCAGGAGCTGGGCCTTGGTGATTTCCGTGAGCATTTCGGCCAGTTTTTTCTGGGTGAGCTGGAACCCGGCAATGGGTTTTCCGAACTGGATCCGTTCTTTCGAATATTGCAGGGCGGTGTCGTAACAATCCATGGCCGCGCCGATTACACCCCAGGCAATTCCGTACCGGGCTGAGCTCAGGCATCCAAGGGGCCCTTTGAGACCCTGGACCCCGGGAAGGAGGTTTTGTTTGGGGATTTTCACGTTGTCAAACACCAGTTCTCCCGTTGAAGAGGAGCGCAGCGACCACTTTCTGAGGGTTTCGGGGGTCGTGAATCCTTCCATGCCGCGTTCGGCAATGAGTCCCTTTATTTTTCCCGATTCATCCCTTGCCCAAACGATGCTGATATCGGAAATGGGCGCATTGGTGATCCACATTTTGGATCCGTTAAGCAGATAATGGTCGCCTTCGTCGGTGAATTTGCTGAGCATGCTCCCCGGATCAGACCCGTGGTTTGGCTCTGTAAGGCCAAAAGCGCCGATCATGTCGCCGGAGGCAAGTTTCGGGAGGTATTTTCTTTTCTGCTCTTCCGTGCCGTAATGAAATATCGGGTACATTACCAGCGACGACTGAACGGATGCCATTGACCGGATGCCGGAGTCGCCCCGTTCAAGTTCCTGCATGATTAGTCCGTAGGTGATCTGGTCCATGCCCGACCCGCCGTATTCGACCGGGATGTAGGGGCCGAAAGCGCCGATTTCTCCCAGTTCTTTCACCAGGTGGCGCGGGAAATCATGTTTCTGGTTGGCATCGTCGATGATTGGGATGACACTGCGGTTCACCCAGTCCCTCACAGCACTTCGAACCAGTTTGTGTTCATCGGTCAATAGTTCATCGATGAGAAAGTAATCGGGCGATTTGTATCGAATGGTTGACATGTTTGTGGTTTATAGTGCAGTTTCTAACGATCGTACAGGGTGTCAAAATTGTTTTCCCACCCGGGCAGTTTTCCCTGCGGTGCCAGGTTCATGGGTGGATTTTGCCCGCCGATATTCAGCAGGCGCAATAACGAGGTGGAAATGTACGGGTTTTTTGCGGGATTAAAGGTCTCGCCGGTTTCCCGTGTAAGCCGTTCGTCGTTGCACCCTTCGTTAAACGCGTTCTTTTTCTGGAGATTGTAGAGTGCTACGGAATAGGGTACAGCATATTTCTGCTTCAGCCGCGCCAGTTCAAAGGCACGTTCAAGCAGTTCGTATTCATCCTCGCCGGTACCGTTGGAGAGACCCAGTTCGCAGGCCCTTGGCGCGGTCATGCCCTGGAGGAACAACTCATCGATGAGCGATTCGCCGAAACCGAGCCGTACCAGTTCCTGAACAGCCCCGAATCCGCCGAGGATCCCGTACTCAATCTCGGGCTGGTTGTAATTTTTCTTCAGCCGGAATACATTCTTTCGCTGGAGGGAATCAAACTCGACCCCGTGAAGCACAAGGTCAAACCGCTGGTTCAGGAAATAGGTGAATTCAGCGCCACCGCCCCATTTCTCGCCGAAAACGCCGATGGTCCATACCGGCATCTCCTGGATAAACCGGAACAGTTTCATGCCGGTTTTTGTAAAATAGGAGGCATCTTCTTCCCCAAGGAACTGGTACCCGATCTTGGCATCGAACCACCCTTTGTTGAACTGGCGGGCATCCGCGCCAAGCATGCGCATCCCTTTCCCGGCGGCGGTGAAAAACAGCGCCCCGAGTTCACCTTTTTCATACAGTTTCATGGAGATCCCGATGGCATGGTCAAGCTGATCGAGCGTATTCCGGTTCCACACATTTCCCCTGAGCGGATTGTCGAAAATGATGGAAGCGACCCGGTCTTTTTTCCCCGGGTATACAAACCTCAGGTCGTTGTAGTAGAGATCCATCTCCCCGGTGGTGAAATTCCGCTGGCTGACGGGAGTTCCGTAAATGCGCCCGTAACCCAGAAGGCTCTGCCAGCCTTTCTTCTTCATGGTATGCAGAAGTGAAGGCCTGTCTTTCCGCGGGCCTGTTTTCCCATCAACATCGTAAAGGCCCGGCCTGTCGGCATTTTCAAGGCCCGATTTCTTTGCAAGGGCGATAAATCCGTCGATGCCAAAGTGGCCGAGGAATTTATCGATGATTTCGCAGATTCCGTATTTAAACCGCAGCCCGGTTTTCGTCGAGGAATCGATGTCGGCGGGCGTTGCATACTGATCCTGCACCAGGTCTATAGCGTACAGCATGATGGGAACAAGGTACCTCCTGAGCGTTTTCCCGCCCATGTCGTCGGAACCGGCGATTTGAATCAGCCCGTCAATGCTTTTGATGGCCGACTCCCGGTGATCCAGGGCTTTAGCCTGTGACAGTGACCAATATCCGGACTGGTCAGCCTCTTTTATCGCCACATACGATTTAGACGAAGGATCATACACCCCGGAAAGCTTCTCACGGTTCACCGGGCCGGACCATTTAAAAAATCCTTCCCGATCTTTGGAGGCGATCCCTGTTTTGCCAGATTTCTCAAGGTCTTCAATCCATTGCGGATAGTTCCTTCCGTCCTGGTTATAGACGATCCTCAGGCGGTCGTGGGCGGGCAGCGCATTGCCGAGGTGCCTGGCGCATTCGGTGTAGGGCATGTGCCCGGTGCGGTCAAGCACCTGGAAAGGGTTGGCGGTGAGCAACTCAAAAACCTGGGGAAGTTCCACCATGTCCTGCCCTGTTTTTATATCCCACTGGATGATCGCTCCCATTCCTTCGAAAATTGGATCTGCAACATACCCGTGATGGTCATTCCGCAATGCGATGACTTTCTTTTCAAGGATCTGTTCGGCAAAAGCCACACCCGCGATAAACGACTCCTCGGTGGCATATTTCCCCTTCATCACATCGAACAACCGGTTTGCGTGAAACGGGAAATACCCGTGCCCGGTCAGGAATTTATCCCGGAGGAAATTGTCTTTGAAAAGTATCGCCAGCTCTTCGGTGGTGTGCGAAGAGGTGTTTGAAAAGACAAAGATCAGTTTTTTTGTGTCGGCATATTTTTCAATATTCTCAAAGATCGATTTCTTGATGTCCAGCCGCTCGGTGGCAGCTTCCCATATGATTTCAGCCTGGCCAAGCGTGGCGAAATCCTTCGTGTAGGTCACCCGGTCAAGGCAGGCTGACGACTGATCCGCCAGCATTCTTCCCCCGTCCACGAGTCCGGCGAAGTACTGGCCGATTTCCCTGGCGGCCCGTTCAAGCGAACTGTCGGCCACATCAATGAAGATGACATCCACAGAAGTTTTATTGAGAAGATCAATACCAATGCCGATTCCCATGGTCCCTGAACCAATGATGGCAATTTTCCTGATGCTGTTGAGCCTGGCCGCTTCCTTCTGTACCAGTTTATTTCCGAATGCAAACACCGTTCCCATGATGATCTGATATAGTTTTGGTTATGTATTAAACGATTTCAACGCAGACTGCGCCTCCCTGGCCCCCGCCGATGCATGCCGAAGCGATGCCGGTCTTCATTCCCCGTCTTTTAAGTTCATAGATCAGGTCGGTTGTGATGCGCAGGCCGGTGGCAGCAATATTATGCCCGATGGCGATGGCTCCGCCATTCACGTTGGTGAATTCCCTGGGAAGTCCAAGTTCTTTTTCCACGCCAAGGTACTGTGAAGCGAATGCCTCATTGACTTCGAAAAGATCAACATCCCCGAGGCCCATTTTCAGTTTTTCAAGAAGGTCCCTGACTGCCGGAACAGGCCCCTGGCCCATGATTTCGGGAGGAACCGTTGAAAATTGGTATCCTTTTAAAACGGCGAGGTAAGGAATATGATGCTTGTCGGCAAAAGATCTTTCCATGAGCACCGCAGCCGCCGCACCATCGCTGATCTGGCTGGCCGTTCCGGGTGTGACCATCCCGCCGGGTTTCAGCAGCGGGCGCAGGTTTGCAAGTTCCTCAATGCTGATGTCGTATTTGGTGCCTTCGTCACGCCAAACGCAGAGGGAATTTCCAGACTGGTCGACCGTATCGACCGTGAAAAGGCCTTTCAGGTAGTTGTTTGCATCCGAATCTGCAAACCTGTTCCACTGTTTTGCCTGGGCTTCGATGGCACGGGTATGGCTGAGATAAGCGAATTCATCGCAATCCCTGCGGGTGATGCCGGTTTGCGTTCCATACAACTCGGCTGTTGCAGGCATCAGGGTTTTGAACAGGTTGTGATTGAACCCTTCGAGCAGGTAATCCCTGAGGGGTGCACTGTCAAAATCCCAAACGCTGTCTCTTTTCCTGCGACCCTGGTGGATCAGGTTGGTTTGCGACATGTTCTCGGTGGCGAAAGCGATGACACAATTTGCATTACCATCAGCTGACATGACCTGGTCGAAACTGTCGGCCAGCACCTGGAACCCCGTTCCGCAAATGCGAAGTGTCGTCTTGCCGGGAGCCACGCGCAGGTTCTGCGTGTCATTGAATTTTTCAGCCACCCTCATGGCAACATTCCTTGGAAGGTATATCTGCTGGTTGTGCGAATCGATGTAGATCATCCCGGCAACCACCTGGTCGATGCGGGTATCGCTGAGGCTGATCCCCGACCGGACAATTGCTTCGTGAACCGCCAGAACCGCCAGATCTTCCGCAGGAAGATAATTATAATAACCGCCATGTTTTCCGATGGGCGTCCTTGCCGCACTGACGATAACCACTTCTTTTGATGTTTTGTCCATGTTCCTGTTTATTTAATTCACCTCACCTTAATCCTCTCCTGAAGGAGAGGAAACTCCCCTTCTCCTTCAGGAGAAGGGGCCGGGGGATGAGGTCGGTTTTTTTTCTGTATTAAGCAACACACACCCGTAAGCTGCCAGAAACTGGGAGTGCTCCGGGCTGTTTGATTCCGGGTATTTATCTTTAAACAGCTTCACGATGGTCGGGTGCATGGCGGGCAATCCCCCGGTTATGACCAGGTAATCCTCCACCAGCGACATTTCCAGCGATCGCACGATAATGCTGTTGTAAATTCCGATGATGATGTTGGGCAATGTCGCACCGTTCTTGATCATTCCGATGATCTCGGAAATCGCAAAGACTGTGCAGAAGCTGTTGATCTTCACCTCTTCGGTTGCCTGCCTGGCAAATTCGGTGAACTCTTCCGGTGTAACGTCGAGCCGGAAGGCAATTTCTTCGAGAAACGAGCCGGTACCTGCGGCGCACTTCCGGTTCATTTTGAATTTATCAACCTGGCCAAGGGAATTTACACTGATGTACTTGGTGTCCTGCCCGCCGATGTCGATGATAGAGCACGACCGCTGATATATTTCATAAACCGCTTTTGACAGGGCAATCAGCTCGGAATTGGAAACAAAGGAAACTGAAACCTGTTCGCGGCCATAGCCGCAGGTATATACCGGGTATGCTATTTCATGATTTGCAGAAAAATGACCGATGATTTTTGCAGCTGCATTGTTGAAATTGTATCCCGATTTTACGCAATGAAAGCCTGCCATCCGGTTGTTCTCATCAACCAAAACGCCTTTTGTATACGATGATCCGAGATCTATTCCTAGTCGGTACATTTATTATTTTAGATTTTACGATTTACGATTTTGTTACCGGGATTATTTCCGCTGACCTGCCAGTTGTTCAATAAACGTTTCGATGGCAATGATGCTTTGCTCCTCGCTGTAACAGCGGGGATCGTTCAGGTCGCCGTTGATCTCGAGATACGGTATGCCGGTTTGTTTAAAGAGCCTGTTCTGCAACCCGAACCGGTTGTTGGAATTCCGCCCGCAGGTCTTTGATTCATGGAAAATGATGCCGTGAACCGTGAATTCCCGGAGCAGCTTTTCGAGTACGGTCTCCTTAACGGTGTCCGACCGTACGATGAAAAGTTTGCTGTAGGCCAGTGCAGACGACTGAAACGGATCGGCAGGATCCAGATCATCGAACACCCAGCTGTTGCAATAGGTGGAAGCCACGATGCTCGTATCCAGTTTTGCAAAAAGTTTGGCCATGCTGCTCAGCTTGTACCAAAGCGGCATCCCGTCCCAGTAAATTCTGAATTTCTCGTTTGGAACGGCGCTGACGCCCTGTTGTATCCTTTCTTCAAGTTCGGCGAGAAGTATTTTATAGTAATCCACGGCATGTTGTGTGCCGCGCATGACGACGATCGGTCCCATGTGGATGGCGGAGTCAAAGAAATTGATCGGCGAGGGCAGGTGTTTTGCTTTTTCGAGCACCTTTTTCCACAGCACGCATCCATCGTGCGACAAGCCCACGGTTTCCCTGAACCGGTCGAGATCGAACTTCTTTCCGGCAACTTTTTCAATTTCGGGAATGATCCGGTGATATTGCTCTGACACGCTCTGAATGATCTCCGTGTTCAGGTCGGAAATACACAAAGGTGTATGTATTCCCACGATGGGAACGTTAAAATGCCGCGCGTAAAATCTGAACCAGTCCTCGACTTCCCGGCACTGGTTTGTATTATAAACCAGGATATCAGGTTTCGGAACCGATTTGAAACCAATCTTCTGCAAGGGAGTTTCGTTTTGCAGGAAAGCACCGATGTCGCTGGTAAGGTATGAACAGATATCGGGCGAGTAGCCGTGGGCGACAGCCGTCGGGATATACTTGTCGGCATTTTTTCCCGCCCCCAGCATGGCCCCGTGGTTTTCGGGGAAATACACCTCGAACCCCATGGAATAGAGGAGTTCTGCCGGTCCGACGCTGGTGCACCATGCTATTTTCCGTGCCCCGGTCTCTGCTGCCTCTCTCAGGCGTGTAAAATAACCATCCATGGTGAGGCGAAGATCATTGGCCGACCGCAGCCTGACAAGTTCTGTTTTATCCGGGATTATTTTTTCAGTCATGATTTCGTTTCAGTTTTGCTTACCTGGTTTAATGGATGCTTAAGGTATTAAACACAAAGGTCACGAAGGGTTTCACGAAGGCACACAAAGGACTTTTTTCGGTGGTTCAAATTTTTCGTGTGCCTTTGTGCCATACTTTGTGCGCCTTTGTGGTTCATTTTTCTTTTGAAACAACCTCACAGGAAGAGGTTATAATTAACAATTCTTCCAAATTGGTTTTCTCTTTTCGATAAATGCATTGATTCCTTCATTGGCATCGTGAGTCTCCATCATCTCTTTTGTATACATGTCGGAAAATTCAGGGAGATGTTTAAGCATGAAAAAATCAAAGGAAGCCCTGGCGGCATGTGTGGCAAAACGCAAAGCAGAAGCGCTTTTTCCAAGAATGTTCTTCTCGATCCAGGCTGCAACCGCTGCATCCATTGCGGCCTTATCTTCATATACTTCATTGACCATTCGCATGTTTTTGGCCTCTTCCGCAGAAATAATTCGCCCGGTGATAAGAAGGTCCTCAGCAAAAGCGTTTCCGACTTTCAATGGAAGCATGACAGATGCCGGGGGTGCAAACACCCCGAGAATGACCTCGGGCTGGCCGATTTTTGCAGTTTTGTCGGCAAAAATGAAATTGCAGGCCAGCGGCAGTTCAAACCCTCCTCCCAGGCATTGCCCCGATAACTTTGCAAGAGTTGGAATGTGCAGGTCAATGAGTGTGAAAAACATCCGGTGAAATCCGTCCAGCATCGCAGCCGCGTTGTCTTTTGTGTGTTCAGCCACGCTGGCGCCGTACGAAAAGTTATTTCCCGCTCCTTCAAAGGTGATCAGTTTGATGTTGCTGTTGTCTTTCAGCGAAACCAGGAACCCGGTGATGTCGGCCATCATGATGGCATCCAGGATATTGGCTTTTCCGTCGTCAAGAATTACACGGGCAACGGAATCTCCATACAAATATTCAACCTTGATTTTTTGCATGTATTCAGGTTTTATTGTTCTTTTATTGGAACTGGGGAGATATTGCTTTTATAAGTTCATCATTCCATTCGTGGCCCTGTGCAAGCAACTGGCGGAGTTTTATGAAATCCGCTTCCCGCTTGTCCTTCGGACCGTCATTGAAAGCGCGGAAACCTGCCTTGCCCTCGGTCATCATGTTCAGCGCCAGCCAGTCGCGGTTGCTTTCCTTGTTTTTATCCCAGTGCTCGAGTTTGTGTTTGCGGAGTGAATTAAGGGTTTTACTCAGGCAGTTAGGCATCAGGTACATCAGTTTGGTGCAGAACCGTTCCACGGCCTGGTCGAGCATCGAAAGGTCCATCACGCCTGCTTTTACAAGTTCTTTGGCTTTTGCAAGTTCATCCCCCGATTTCATCTTTCCGTAAACGATCTGTCCTTTCTGGTTTACCCACTGATCGGTGTATACCAGCGGATTTGTGATAAATTCACCGTTCACGTTCAGGGCGGGAACAACTTCCGTGAGTAACCCCGACCTCAGGGCTTCGTGGGCCGACCATGGGTCGCAGACCGTGCAGGAGAACATGGCGCTTTCAATGCCCACGAACAAAGGAAGAAAATCAGTGGAGCCGCCATCGGGGGCGCTGCCATGCTTCGGGCCCGCCTGACCGAACCGCGCAAAATCCTGTGCAATCGAAAAATCACAGGCCATCCCGATCTCTTGTCCGCCGCCGATCCGCATTCCGTTTACCCGGCACACAACCGGTTTGTCGTTCATCAGGATGGAGGAGACCATGTCGTTGAAAAGGCGCATGTATTGCTTGTATTCCTGCGGATTGCCGGCATAATACTCGGCGTACTCCTTGGTGTTGCCGCCGGTGCAAAAGGCTTTATCGCCCACGGCAGTGAATACGACGGCAACAACACTCCTGTCGTTGGAGGCCTGGCGCATGGCCATGATCACTTCTTTTACCGCATCAGTGGTATAAGAGTTAAACTGCTGGGGATTGTTGAGGATGATCCAGGCGTTGAAAAGACCTTCAACGGCATTGCCTCCATGATCGAGACAGGGGCGTAATTCAAAAAGGATTTCCTTGTAGGTGACTTCAGTAAGATTGTGGCTTGCTAACATTGGGTTACGTTTTATAATTACTTTCATTGATTGATTCGCTCCAGCCGGGCTCCCCCTCTCCCCCCTGGAGAGGGGCCGGGGGTGAGGCAGTTACTCAAAATCCGGCACCATCACCGATCTTTTTTTGTAAGCATGGTTCAGGGTGTTCCGGAACACTTCATTGATCTTTGACATCGGGAATGTTTCAATGAAATCGTCGATCCTGAGTTTGCCGGTGGCGATCAGGTCAACGACTTCGGGGTACAATTCGGGCTTGCAGCCCCAGGTCCCGATCAGTTTGGCATCAAATGCCATCAGGTTGCTCAGGCGGACTTCAGTGCGGTCCATGGTGAAGCCGACAATGGAAAGGGTGGAGGTAAAAGTTATCAGGTTAAACCCCAGTTCCTGGCCTTGTTTTGTTCCCGAAACTTCAAAAATCTTCCATCCGTACCTTGAAACGCCCAGTGTTTTGGCAATTTCCCGCACCTGTTCCTTGATGGCTTTGATATCGAGGCCTTTGATATTCAGCACGGCATCGATCCCATTGCTTCTGGCTGTCTCCAGTTTGCTGTCATCCAGATCAAGGGCCAGGACCTTTGCGCCGAAAATGCGGGCGATGAGGGCTGCATAAATGCCGACCCCGCCTACACCGATGATGATGGCAAAATCGCCGGCAGAGAGTTCCGATTTACTGATCACCTGGTAAGGGGTGGAAATGGCGTCGGCAATTACGGATAATCTTTCAAGAGGATAGCTGGTCAGAAGAGCGTCAGGGACAGGGCAGAGAAATCTTGCCGGAACTTTGATATGGGAAGCAAAGCCACCGTCGAAGTCGTTTCCGGGCATGAGTTGTTTCTGGCACATGTTGCTTCGGCCCTTTTGACAGAGTTCGCATTCGCCGCACGGCAATACGGCGGGGATGATCACATTTTTTCCGAGCCATTCAGCAGGTCCTGCGACGACAACGCCGCTTATTTCATGACCAAGGGTGAGGGGAAGTTCCTTCTTGGTTTTCACGCCATAATGCCAGAAGCTGAGGTCGGTATGGCACACGCCGCAGCCAGCGATTTTAACCAGTGCCTCATGGTCGCCCGGGATGGGCAAAGGGCTTTCCGTAAGCTGAAAATCAGCATCCGGTGTGGTCATTTGCCAGGAAAACATCTTAAGATCCATTTTGTTTGATTTACGATTTACGAATTACGATCTGCGCATCTGAATTTATTTGCATTTGCCGACGCCGTCTTTGCAGGAGATGGCATTGACCAGGTTGGTAAGAACAAGGTTTATCGGCGTTTTGATGTAATGTTTCCGCCCGTAATCAACGATCTTGCCATTCATGTAGTCGATTTCGGTTTCACGCTTGTTGATTAAGTCGACCGCAAGCGATGGCATATGGTTGCCGGCATTGTTGAGATACCTGATGGCCAGCTTGATGAAGTTATCCGGAAGTTTTATGGCTTCCGCAGATGCCACCTGCACCGCTTCATAGAGGATCTGCTCGATGATTTCGAGGGTGTCGGCATTGGTCATTGCTTCCTTCATGGTCAGCCGTGAAATGGCGCACAGCGGACTCAGCGCGGCGTTCAGGATTGTTTTTTCCCAGATTTTATCGTTGATGGTAAATGAGTTCACCTGTTCGGTGGCCATGTCGACGCTTGCAAGGGTTTTTGCGATCCATTTGGCAAGTTCTTCCTGCGAATCATCCATGGAACCAACATAGTTTGGCGGGTTGAAAAAGTTGATGGCTGTGACGTTCGGAGCCTGGAGGTTACCGGCAAAATTGATGACCATTCTTAAAATGGAGGACTCGGGAAAGTGGCCCTGGTACTTTTTCCCGATGTCGATGCCGTTCTGGGCACTCAGCAGGAATACACTCTTTTTCAGATTCTCCTCGATGATCTTTACAATTTTATCGACATGATAATCCTTCACGGCAGAGATCAGGATGTCGAAATCATGCTCGAGCATCTCCTCCACCGAGTAATAAACATATTTGAAGTAGGTCTTTTTTTCAATTCTGGAAACAAGTTCCATCCCTTCCCGGCGGATGATGTTCAGTTTCTCCCTGTCAAGATCGGTAACAGCAACTTCACAGCCCGCAAGTTTGAAATGCACGGCCAGCGTTTGTCCGATCGGCCCCAGTCCGATGATCCCGATGTTATACTTCTTGTCTTCCATGGTGTTTATTTTGGTTTAGGATTGATGTTCATTTTATAAAATGATCCGTGCATCAACGACACAAATTTCGTCACCTGTCGCAAAAAGAGGGTTGAGGTCGAGTTCCCTGATTGCGGGGAAATCTTCACAAAGCATGGATATCCGCTGGATGATTTCTGCGGCTTTCTCCCTGTTGATCCCTTTTTCACCCCTGAACCCATTTACCAGGGCCGCTGCTTTGACGGACCCGATCATATCATGTGCCTCCACGTTGCTGACGGGGGTGATTGTAAACGTCAGATCTTTCAATATTTCCACGAAAATTCCGCCCAGACCGAAAGCAACAACATGGCCTGCGCCCTGCACCGCTTTTGCCCCGATAATCAGTTCCCGGCCCTTTGGCAGGTACTTCTGGACAAAATACTTTATACCCTTTCCAAGGTTCCTGCCCATGGATTCAGCCACAGCAGCAGCTTCGGCGGAATCCCTGATGTTGACCGCCACTCCGCCGACATCGCTCTTGTGGATGATCGATTCGGAATCTGCCTTGATCACGACCGGGAACCCGATCTCCCCGGCCATCGCTGCGACCTCCGCCGGACCGGACGCTGTTTTCCAGGGGGCAACGGGAATTCGGTATGCTTCGAGGATGCCGTAAACCTCTGCGGCGGTTAAAACCTCTCTTTTCGCCGACAGGGCATTGTAAAAGATTAAGCTTGCAGCCTTATTGTCAACATCGCCGAATTTCATGACAGAACCCTCTTCCTGCGATCTTATTTTATTATACCTGACCAGGGAATGAAGCGCCCTGGCAGCTGTTTCGGCAAAGTCAAAACACGGAATCTTCCCATCCATGAGGATTTTCGTCGTGCCGCCCCATTTCTGTTTGTCGGTCATGTAATTGCACACGATCGGCTTGTTGCCGGCCTTCGCTGCTGCAGCAATTTCCCGGGCAACATTCTCGCAATCGACAAACGGGGGCGTTACAAAATTGATGTAGATGCTGTCGAACTGGGGTTCGTTCAACATCACGGCCAGAGCGCTTTTAAAATGTCCGGGGCCGGCGGTTGCGACCACATCCAGCGGATTTCTCACGGAAGCTGATTCCAGCATGGTTCCTTTCAGCACCGCCGCTGCTTCTTCCGAAAGCGGCGGGATCTCCAGGCCGCAGCTCACCAGTTCATCGATGGCGATAACCGATGGTCCGCCCGTGTTGGTGATGATCCCGACTTTATTTCCTTTGGGAACCGGCTGCGAAGATAGCGCCACTGCGGCATGGCAAAGGTCTTGCTGGCTGTTGAAGGTGAGGATCCCGGCTTTTTTATAGATCAGGTCCATGGAGATGCTGCCGGCCATACCGCCGATGTGCGAGCGGGAAGCTTCCGCCCCTTTGTCGGTGCGCCCTGAGGTGATGGCAAGTATGGGCTTCCGGGCGGTGACCTGTTTGGCAACCCGGATAAATTCCTGCGGATTTTCAAGGCTCTCGGCATAGAGCACGATGGCCTTTGTCTCTTCATCTTTGCCGTAGTAGCTTAAAAACTCGGTGATGGAAACATCGGAACCGTTGCCGTTGGAGGCGTACATCCGCTGGCCGATACCCATGTCGTAAAAGGCCTGCATGAGCACGGCACCCACGCCGCCGCTTTGGGCGACCACCGAAATATGCCCGGGTTCGGGATAGGTAAAGGTGAAATTGCAGTAAGCATTGATGGTGGGATCTGAGTTGATGATACCCTGGCAGTTCGGCCCGACGACACGGATGCCGTATTTACGCGCCCTGGCCATAAAATCTTCTTCCAGCGCCTGGCCTTCGGCGCCCATTTCCTTAAATCCTGCGGTGTTCACAATGATGGCCTTTACGCCTTTCTTCCCGCAATTTTCCACTTCTTCCGGCACAAAAGGAGGAGGAATGACAATGTGGGCAAGGTCAATATCGCCCGGAACATCAAGTACCGATGGATAAGCCTTCAATCCCCTGATTTCGTCCACTTTGGGATTTATCGGGTAAACAGGTCCGTTGAATTTGTAATGAAGCAGGTTTTTAATGATCACATTGCCAATGGAAAGTTCTTTGACCGAAGCGCCGATCAGCGCGACTGACTTTGGTTTGAACAGTGAATCAAGGTTGTCGTTCATTGATATAAAAGATATTTTCGTTCAACATTATTGGCTCAAAAATTTTTAACCACAAAGGCCACAAAGGGTTTCACAAAGGCCACAAAGGAACTTTCAACGAATAACAAATACTTTGTGTCCCTGTGCCGGACTTTGTGTTCCTTCGTGGTTCATTTTATTTTTTTGAAACAATCTCAAGAGGAATAGTTGCTTTAAGCTTATGATATCGAAATCCTCCCCAGATTGCCGCCCCGATTGCACCGCCGTAAATGGAATCGGGATGCGCCTTTATTTCCAGATCAAGTTTGCTCTCTTTGATAAGTTCCTGCACAGCCTCGATCATGCCGATGTTCATGGCCATCCCCCCTGTAAGCGCAACCGGCGATGTGGCTTTGAGCGACGAGAGCAGCTTGACGATTTTATTGGCGATGGAAAGGTGAATTCCCTTGATGATGTCGGGCGTGGAGATTCCCCTGGAGACCATGTTGATCACATCGGTTTCGGCAAGCACGGAACATATGCCCGATGGGGTTTCCGGCGACATTGCCTTCAGGGACGTGGCTCCCACATCTTCAATTGCCAGCCCGAGATAACGGGAAATATTTTCGATGAACTGGCCGGATCCGGATGCACATTGCCCTGTCATCTTGTAGTCAAGCACCCGTCCCTGGTCGTTGATCTTGATCGCCCTCACATACAGGGCACCCATATCGACAACTGTCAGTGAACCGGGACAGAGGAACACTCCGCCCCTGGCATGGGTGGTCATGCTGTAAAAGTGGCCCTTTTTACGCATCAGCATTTCTCCTTCACCCGTTGAGGCAAGGTATGCGATATCGGAAATTTTCAGGTTGTTTTTGCCCAGCACCTGGTCGATAAGCTGGTCGGCCACCATTTCCGGATTTCTTTTCCTGATCTTTTCCGTCATCTGGTCAATGACGACAGGCTTGTCGGAATAGTCCATCAGTACCGCTTTTATGATACTGCTGCCAACGTCAACTCCGAATGTATAAATGTTCTGGGTTTTCATAGCTGTTTGTAAAGATCTTATGCACCACGCCTTGCAAACATGGCGCCTCCGAGGGCTCCCATGAAGATGGAATCGGTATGAACGTTGATGGTTATTTCTTTCCCGTAATTCTGCAGCACCAGGTCTGAAACATATTTCAGCACCGCCTGGTTGCGTGCCACTCCGCCTGTGAAAGTGAATTCGTTGCGAACCCCACCCGAACGTGCCAGCAGCGACATGGCCCTCATGACGATTGCCCGGTGCAATCCCGCCAGGATATCCGAGCGTTTCTGGCCAACGTTGAGCAGCTCCCTGATTTCTGCGGCTGCAAAAACGGTACAGGTGGAGCAGATGTTCACTTCGCTGGTGGCTTCAATGGCGAGCGGACCAAGTTCGTTCAATGAAATGCTGAATTCATCCGCGATATAGCCCAGGTAGCGGCCGCAACCGGCTGCACAGCGGTCGTTCATCTAAAAACTGGTTACCAGACCGTGGCTGTCGACCTGGATGGCTTTGGTATCTTGTCCGCCGATGTCCAGACCCGTCCTGGTTCCCGGGAAAACCGCATGGGCCCCGAACGCATGGCAGAGGATCTCCGACCGGATTGATTGTTCGGGGAAGGGGAGCAACGCCCTGCCGTATCCCGTTCCCACCATGTTGGTGATGTGGATATCGAGGTTGGCCACAAAAATGATGTGCTCCTTCAGGGAATCGTAGATGTGCTTGTAATTGCCTTTGAGGAGGTTCATCTCGCTGTCGAAGCCGATGCCGGTTTCATCAGGGTCCGATTCATCCATGTCGGAATACTTGTCGTTGAGCAACTCCATCGCCTGGTGAACCAGGTCGCGGAAATCATATTCGGTCAGCTCGTTTTCCACATGCGAAATGCTCTTGTCATACACGAGCATCATGGGTTCAAAGTATTCACCGGCAAGCAGGTTGACATCCCTGTTGTATTTTTCACTGACAATATCGCGGAAGAACTGGTTTTTCTGGCCAAGGTTCCCAGTAAGGTATTCCTCCAGGATGGCCGGCCCGATTTCCTTCACGATGCGGTCAACATATCCCGTGATCTTCTCCTGTTTTTCCCCGCTGAAGGTGTCGTTGATGGTATCCCTGAATTGAACGTTGAGGCGGTCGAGGCGTCGTTTGAACTGGAGGTACTGAAAAACAGACTCCACATCCCGGATATACCTCCTGTATTGGGGGTTCCCTTCAATTTCATCTTCCAGTTTCATTTTAAGCAGGGAGAACCTTGCATTGTAGATGGCCTCCAGCCGGGCAATCTCGGTGGCAACGGTATAATTTGCCCTGGTATTGGTAATTCCACGTCCGATGATGCGGTCATTTTCATCGATGATGATGGCTTTGGAGGTGGTCGATCCGAGATCAATTCCCAGGAAATATTTCTTCATTCAGTTTCCGGTTATGTGATACGATTCCCGCTCCATTCACAGGAGAAGGGCAAAAGTGTTCCTGTAGTTTTACGGTCGGTCCAGAATCATCTTCCGTTGCTCGAGCATCTGGAAGAACGATTCAAGCCTGTTTTTGATATTTGAGTAGGAGAAATACCTCGGGTCTACCAGGTCGGATTCAATGAATCCGGTCGGAATTTCAAGTTTTCGCTCCAGCTGCTGCATGATCATCAACTGCCCGGCAGAGAATGAATTACAGCTCTTGATTGAATTTACCAGGAACCCGTCGGCGTGATAATCTGTGATGCATTTCGACAGCAGGTCAACCCGCTGCTCGAGGTTGAGGTTGGTGTAGCAGTTCATGCAGTATTCGGCCAGGCTTTCCAGCGGTTTATCGGGATTGACGCGGAAACCCATGTCGTACACCCCACCCACCTTTGTGTAGGAGGAGGCCACGATCACGGCGCCCATGTCATAAAACAGTTTCCAGAATTCACGGAAATGGGTCCAGTTCGGGGGTCCCTCGACCACGAGGCGGAACCGTTCCTCTTCCATCTCTCCTTCGGGAGTAATGGGGCCAAGTTTTTTATCGACGCGGTTAAGAATTTCCTTATAGAGTTCGGCATAATAATCGACCGCTTCCGGCGTGCCCCTGAACCCGCTGTTGATTGGGCCGATGTAATAAACACCTGCAAAATAGGCATCGATGGGAGAGGGCCGGTTTTTGGTTGTGTCAAAAATCTTTACGATGTAATCTTCTGTTTTTGAAGAATGGCGGAGGATGGATTTCAGTTTTTCCTCGTCATATTTATTCCCCGAAACCATTTCCATTTTCGGGATTACTTCCTCTTTCAACTGCCTGACCATGTAGGCCGTCATTTCGGGGGTGATCTTTTTTGCTTCCTGGTAGGGCGTGTGAAGCAGCGCGACCGGCACGCCGGGGTATAGGCGCTCGAGGGTTTCAAACCATTTCAGGAACGTGAAACAGCCGGTGTAGCTGAGCAGGAGCAGGTCGGGACTTGGAATCTTTTCGCCGGTCGGACCGATGTTGCCGTTAAGCATCATCCCGACGTCGCATTTCACATAAGTGCAAACATCTTCGGAATGACCGTGCTGTTCCGCATCGCGTATGTAGTCGCCCGATTTTTTTCGCATTCCCGACTGCAGGGCATTGATTTCCGGGTAAACAGGAAGCATGCCGAATGAGAGGATCAGTTCAGAGATGTTTCCGGGAACGAAGGTGTAAACCACTTTTTTCCCGGTCTCCTTTGCATTGCCCAGTTCCTTGAAAAGCCCTGTGATCATCTCTTTCTGGATGATCATGCTCTTTTCTTTCGCGACGTCTTTGGCCATAATTTCAATCGTAAATCTTAAAATCGTAAATTCCTGCTAGTCCCAGAGCTTGATTGAATCGGAAAATGTTCCCACCTGTTCCTTGATCACCTTGAACTGGCCGGTGTTTTCGCTGTACAGGAAACTGATGAACCGTATTTTTTTGTCGTTGCATTCCTTCTGCAGGATGGGATGATCGAGCAGGGCGGGGTCGCAGAAACTGGGAGCGGCAAAAATCACCCCGTCAACTTTTCGCTTTCGGATCAGGTCGAGCAGGCGTGCCTCCTTGGGATTTCCAATATCATAAACCGAGGAGGAAAAAGTGCTTTTTTCAAGGTATGCGCCGGTAATGACCTCAAGCGGGTCAGCCGAATCCGTCAGAATATCTCCCTGTATCCATCGTGACCCAAGCAAAAAATCATCTTCAATAATGTAGCAGCCAGCGAGCTCGATGGTGCGGATCAGCCCGGCAGGAGGCTGTTCGCAGAAGGCGCCGATCACCAGGACCCGGATCTTGTCCATGGGGTTTCCGGTTTCCTGCCCCATCAGGTCAATTACCTCTGTCAGAACCTGGTTGTGCTCTTCCACCGGGATCACATAACCCGCCCGAACCACATGGTAAAGGTCGGCAGCGCTCATTCTCCATGGAAACTCCTGCCGGATGTCATACAGCCTGCAGGTCAGGCTGCGGTTCAGATTGAACAGGCCGATGGAATGGTTTAGCCTTTCCGCGGTAACCTCAACGTCGTTCAGTTTATATACCTCGTCCAGAACGATCTGCAGTTCATGCCTGTAAAACGTGCCGCCGATGTGGGATTTGAAATTCTGCGGAAGGTCGAGGTATTTAATGAATTTGCCGATGTGCATCAGCTGGAACATCCCTGAAAGGTTCCGGATCACGTCGCAGATGGATGGAAAGATAAACCCGTCGAACCCTTCGAAATGCTTGTCCAGGGCAAGTTCGATAATGCTTCTCGGCATGTGGCAGATGTACGACTGGTAATAGGCGTCGCCCTTGATGATAAGTTTTTTATCGCCGCCTCCGAGGATCCCGACAGCCAGCCCGTTGGCTGCATGAATGATTTCACGCGGAAAATAGATGGGCATGTGGCCAACGATGACGCGGTCTTTTCCCTGCGATTTCCATTCCCTGGCGCGTGCAAAGGAAAGGTCAAAAGACAATTCTTCACATCGGGCGACTATTTCTTTCAGCGTTTTCAAATGCATGACGATTTAATGCGTAACGATACAAAATAAAAGATTTGGGAAAGAAATGGTCAGTCAGAAGGAAGATGCAATGCAGGGAGTCCGTGGCAGTCCTCAAAAATAAATAAATTATTCATCAAAAATCAAACATGGTTAAATTTATTTAGATGAGATTTAACAGGTTCCCGGTTCACAGATATCAACCGGCAGGAGAACTTTTTATAAGGATAACGCCAACGAAAATATTCTTAGATTTGAAAGACTAAAATTTCAGGAACATGAACCGACGATCTCATTTATCTTCCGGGTTTCGCCGGCTGGTTTTTTTGCCGGCCATTTTATGCCTTTTCATGATGGGTTGGTTTCACTCTTTTTCACAGGAGGCCGGTACGTTTCGTCTCTGCACTTTCAACATCCAGAATTTCGGCAATGCCAAACTGCACGATTC
>JBAXDH010000047.1:0-27126 GCA_037141055.1 bacterium
CGTCCTGGATGTTCACATTGTTGCCGATCCTGATGGAATGTACATCGCCTCGAATCACGGCATTAAACCAAACGCTGCAGCCGTCGCCCATGATCACATCTCCGGTGAGGGTTGCATTGTCTGCCAGGAAGCAATTTTTACCCGTTTTCGGCAGGATGCCTTTTACTGATCTGATGAGTGCCATTTTATCTGTATTTGCCTATCTTGGGCTTGTTCTTGTGTAGTCCAGCGAATAATGCAGCCCCCTGCTTTCGTGCCGGCGGCGCGCCGCCTTGATGATCAGGTAGCCGATGTTGATGAGGTTGCGCAGTTCGCAGAGCTTGGATGTAAGAATGGACTTGCTGTAAAGGTCCTCGGTTTCGCGGTAAAGCAGTTCAAGGCGGTCGAAGGCGCGCTGCAGGCGGAGGTTTGACCTCACGATGCCCACGTAACTGCTCATGATCGCCTGGAGCTCTTTGAGTGATTGGGTGATCAATACCATTTCTTCATTCAGGACCATCCCCTCGGCGTTCCAATCCGGAATCTCCTGGCAGTGCGAAATCTGCTTGAACTGGCTTACTGCCAACCCACTTGCACGGTGCGAAAACACAAGGGATTCAAGTAACGAGTTGGATGCCAGACGGTTGGCTCCATGTAGCCCGGTGGAAGAACATTCGCCTGAGGCAAACAGGTTTACGATGGAACTCCGTCCGAATTCATCCGTTTTGATACCTCCGCAGGTGTAATGTGCAGCGGGAACCACCGGGATCATGTCCTTGCTGATGTCGATGCCTACCGACAGGCATTTTGCATAGATGGTGGGAAAATGGTGGATGAGTTCGTTTTTATTCAGGTGGCGGCAGTCGAGATAAAGGTAGTCTTCGCCGCTTAATTTCAATTCGTTGTCGATGGCCCTGGCCACAATGTCGCGTGGCGCCAGCGAAAGTCTCGAATCGTACTTATGCATGAACTCCCGGCCATCGCAGGTTTTAAGGATGGCGCCAAAGCCGCGCAATGCTTCGGAAATCAGGAATGAAGGTTTTTCTGCAGGGTGGTATAGCGCGGTGGGATGAAACTGGACGAATTCCATGTTTTCAACAATCCCTTTTGCACGGTAAACCATGGCGATGCCATCTCCAGTGGAAATCAGCGGATTCGTGGTGTTGTTATACACGTTTCCTGCGCCCCCCGTGGCAATCAGCGTGATTTTTGATAAAATGGTGTCGACAAGGCGGGTCCTGGGGTTCATCACAAAGGCACCGTAACAGGTAATGTTTTCGGTACGGCTGTTGACTTCCATTCCAAGGTGATGCTGTGTGAGAATATCAATGGTGAAGTGATTTTCGAGGATTTCAACGTTCGGGTTCCTTTTCACCTCTTCGAGCAGCTTGTTTTCAATTTCCCTGCCCGTGCTATCCTTATGATGAAGCACGCGGTATTCCGAATGACCTCCCTCTTTTGCCAGGTCATAAAGCCCGGTGGTGGTTTTGTCGAATTTTGTTCCCCATTTAATCAGTTCCTTGATCCGGTCGGTCGATTCGCGGATGGTAAACCTGACCACCTCCTCGTTGCACAGTCCGTCGCCCGCATTGATGGTGTCCTGGATGTGTTTCTCGAACGAATCGGGTGTGTACATCACGGCCGCGATTCCTCCCTGCGCCCAGCTCGTGGCGGTGTCGTCCATCCTTGACTTGGTAACAATGCATACCTTGCCGTGTTTGGCCACTTTGATGGCAAACGCCAATCCGGCAATGCCTGATCCGATAACCAGGAAATCTACATGTTTTCTCATGGCAGGTATTTACAGATCGAGCAGTAATTTAATGGGATCGAGGCCTTCTGTCAGCATTTTTGCAGGGTCTTCAACCAACTCTTTCACTTTGACGAGAAAACTGACCGATTCCCTGCCATCGATTACACGGTGGTCGTACGACAGGGCCACATACATCATCGGGGCAATGACCACGGCACCGTTCACCGCGATGGGCCTTTCCTGGATTTTGTGCATCCCGAGGATGGCGCTTTGCGGGGGATTGAGTATCGGGGTCGACATCATGGAGCCGAAAACACCACCGTTGGTGATGGTAAACGTGCCGCCTTTCATCTCGTCGATGGAAATTTTATTGTCGCGTGCCTTCCCGGCAAGTTCCTTGATCTTCAGTTCGATTTCGGCGATGCTCATCATCTCTGCGTTGCGAAGCACAGGAACCACTAGGCCCTTTGGCGCGCTTACGGCGATGCCGATGTCGACGTACCGCGGGGTTACCAGTTCTTCGCCGTCGAGCATCGAATTAACCTGGGGAAACTCCTTCAGGGCAATGGTCACTGCTTTGGTGAATATTGACATGAGACCGACGCCGACGCCATACCGCTCCTTAAATTTATCACTGTATTTTTCCTTGATCTTCAGCGCGGCCTGCATGTTGATTTCGTTGAAAGTTGTCAGCATGGCCGTTTGATTCTTGACAGAAACCAGGCGTTCGGCGAGTTTCAGCCGTAGCATACTCATTTTTTTTCGGTCTTCTTCCCTCGAACCCAGGAAGGAAATGGCAGAACCGCCTTCTTTCTTCCTGCTGGCATACGACTCGAGATCTTTTCGTGTGATTTTTTTCCCCGGAAATGCATTTGTGAGTTCCCCCGGATTTATATGCTTCTCTTCGATGATTTTTCGGGCAAGTGGGGAGGCGTGCAGGTTAACAGGTGAAACTGCGGGCGCTTGAGCAGGTGCGTTCCGGACCGGTGAAGGAGCAGCTTCCGCAGTTTTACTTTTTGCATTCTGCAATTTGAATTTTGCATTCCGACCTTCCCCTTCCAACACATCAATCGTCGCTAACACCGCGCCAACCGCAACGGTTTCCCCTTCTGCAGCCACGATCCTGATGATCCCGGTTTCAGGAGCGGCAACCGGGAAAGATGCTTTGTCAGAATCTATTTCAACGACCTCCTGGTCCTTTTCCACGGTTTCACCATCCTCTGCCAGCCATTTTGCGATCTGCACCTGGGTGATGGATTCACCCGGGCTCGGAACTTTTATTTCTATCTTCATAGTTTATAAATCTTTACGAAACGAATCATGCAATTGGGATCAATGGACAAAATTAAAACATTAAATGACCTGGAACTCATGTTCGGCGCAATGGAGCCTGCACGATATGTTGGCATGGTCGCAGGTGCATTTCCCGATCGCTTTTTCGACGATCAGTTTTTGCTGGATTTTGTGCAGCCGTGAGGATCCGGTAGCCGGAGAGCCGCTGGCAGGGCGGGCCGTGTGATAAAGGACGGGTTTTACGGTTCCCGAATCGAATGCCAGGTTCTGCGAAATGAATTTCCACGGTCCCATGTTCACCGGCTCTTCCTGCACCCATTCCCAGTGTGAAGCCATGGAATATTTCTCAAAAATCACCCGGAGCTGTTCCAGCGGAAGCGGGTATAATTGCTCGAGCCTGACAATGGCCACATTGTTCTGCTGCTGTTTTTCACGCTCATCCAGGATGTCGTAAAAAACCTTGCCCGAGCACAGTACAACCCTCGTCACTGCTGACGGATCGGCCGATGCATCGTCGATCACTTCACGAAAACCGCCGGTGGTAAATTCTTCAGGGGAGGAGATGCACCCGGGATGACGGAGCAGGCTTTTCGGGGTGAAAACGACCAGCGGCTTTCGGAACGGCCAGGCAAGCTGCCGGCGCAGAACATGGAAAAAGCTGGCAGGGGTCGTGCAGTTCACGATCTGCATGTTATGATGTCCGCACAGCGACAGGAACCGTTCAATCCTGGCGGATGAATGTTCCGGGCCCTGGCCTTCGTACCCATGCGGCAGCAGCAGAACAATGCCGCTCATCACTTTCCATTTGTCTTCGGCACTGCTTATGTACTGGTCGATGACGATCTGCGCGCCGTTGTTGAAATCTCCGAACTGAGCTTCCCAGATCGTAAGCCCATTCGGTGTTGCAAACCCATAGCCATATTCAAAACCGAGCACGCCATATTCAGACAGCAGGGAATTGTAGATGCTTAATTTTCCCTGGTGCGGCGAGATATGTTCCAGCGGGATGAATTTCTCTTCAGAATCTTCAATGGTAAGCACAGCATGCCGGTGGCTGAAAGTGCCGCGCTGGCAATCCTGCCCGCTTAGCCGCACCGGGTGACCTTCGGAGAGCAGCGAGCCGTAGGCAATCAGTTCTCCCATGGCCCAGTCGAGTTTCCCGGTTTCCAGCATGGCTTTGCGGTCGTCCTGCATCTTGACGATCTTCCGGAAAAATGGTTTCCCGGGAGGCAATTCGGTCAGTTTCATGCCAATCTCCCTGAACGCAGCAAGGCTGATGGCCGTTACCGGTGAATTGTGGAAATCGGCAGGGACGGCTTTGCGCAAACCCTGCCATTTCTCCCCGAGGAAAGGGGTGATGTCGCCTTTGATGATGGATTTTGCCGCTTCAAACCCTTGTTCCAGCTGCGCGTGGATTTCAGATTTAATACCGTCGACATCGATCGAGGAAAGGATGTGCTCATCTTCCAGCTTCTTCAGGTATATCTCAAAAGGGTCGGGATGCTGTTCGATGATCTTGTAGAGGATCGGCTGGGTAAACCGCGGCTCGTCACTTTCATTATGGCCATACTTGCGGTAACCGAGCAGGTCGATGAAGATGTCTTTTTGAAATTTCTCCCTGAATTCCATCGCCAGCATCACGGTGTGCACAACAGCCTCCACATCATCGGCATTCACATGGAAGATAGGGGACTGGATGGTTTTGGCAACATCCGTGCAGTAAACGCTCGAGCGGCCATCGAGGTAATTTGTTGTGAAGCCGATCTGGTTGTTGACTACGATGTGTATAGTTCCCCCGGTCTTGTAACCGTCTAGGTCAGCCATCTGCACAAGCTCATAAATAATGCCCTGTCCCGAAATGGAGGCGTCGCCGTGGATCAGCACCGCGGCCACCTTGCTGTTGTCGCCATGATAACCATGGTCGGTCAGCGCACGGGCAAGCCCCTCAACAACCGGGTCGACTGTCTCAAGGTGAGACGGGTTGGGGGCAAGGGTCACCCTGACCTTCTTGCCGCTGCGTGTCTTAACGGGGTTGCAGAAACCAAGGTGGTATTTGACATCACCCAGGAGATCCTCATCCTCATACTCCTTACCCTCAAATTCTGAAAAGATCTGCGCCACCGGCTTGTGCATGATGTTGGCCAGCACGTTCAGCCGTCCGCGGTGGGCCATGCCCATTACGAACTCCTCAATGCCGAGAGCGCCTCCCTTGCGTAAAACAGCCTCCAGCGCCGGGATGAGCGATTCCATCCCTTCGAGCGAAAAGCTCTTCTGTCCTGGAAATTTCTTATGAATAAATTTTTCGAAAAGCACGCCTTCTGCCAGTTTTCTGAGAATCAGTGTTTTTTCAGCCAGGTTGAAGCGGGGAGTGTTCTGGTCAGGTTCCATCTTTTCCCTGAACCACTGAACGATTTCAGGGCGCCGGATGTAGTTGTATTCTACCCCGATCGACTGGCAGTAGGTCTGCTGCAGTCGGGCAATGATATCTTCCAGCTTTGCATTGCCAATGCCAATCTCTTTTCCCGCCTGGAAAGTTTTGTTGAGGTCTTCTTTCGACAACCCGAAATTTTCAAGTTCCAGGGTCGGCGAATATTTACGCCGTGTCCGCACAGGGTTTGTCTTTGTGAAGAGATGACCTCTCGAACGATAATCGTTGATCAGGTTGATGACCTTGAATTCGTTGGGAACTACATATGCATCGCCCGTGTCTGTTTTGAAGTTGGCCTGGCAAAACTCAAATCCTTCAAAAAATTTCCGCCAGCTTTCATCCACCGAAGCCGGGTTCTCTTTATATTGTTCATACAATCCGTCAATTACAGAGTTGTCGGGTTGATTCAGATAGTCAAATTTATCCATTTCTGATGATTGTCAATTCAGCGTCAAATATAATGATAATTGAAGCGAAAAACTTTGCGACCTTTGTGGTATATATTTCTTCCCATGGAACACGTAAAACTATACATCGACGAACATAAAGACCGTTTTCTGCAGGAGCTTTTCGGCCTGATCCGCATCCCTTCCATCAGTTCTGCAGCGGAACACAGGGACGACATGATCAAAGCCGCGGAATACTGGCGGAAATCGCTCCGGGAAGCCGGGTGCGACAGGAGCGAACTTTTCCCGACGGAGGGGAACCCGATCGTATACGGGGAGAAGATCATCGACCCGGGTTTGCCGACCGTACTTGTTTACGGACACTATGATGTCATGCCTGTCGACCCTGTTGAATTATGGGAGTCCAAACCATTCAAACCGGAAGTGCGCGGTGGCAGGATCTATGCCCGCGGCGCCGACGATGACAAGGGTCAGGCTTTCATGCATGCCAAGGCTTTTGAGCTGATGGTTCGCACAGGAACCCTTCCGTGCAACATTAAATTCATGATCGAAGGGGAGGAGGAGGTCGGAAGCATGAATATCGGCCCGTTCTGTTTACAGCATAAGGAAATGCTGCAGTCGGATATCATCCTTGTATCCGATACCGGGATGATCGCCCTTGACACGCCGTCGATCACGGTCGGACTTCGCGGGCTGGCCTATATGCAGGTGGAGGTGACTGGTCCGAACGTTGACCTTCATTCGGGAATCTTCGGGGGCGCGGTAGCCAACCCGGTCAATGCCCTCACAAAAATGATCGCATCACTCACCGATGAAAACGGCCACATCACCATCCCCGGATTTTATGATGATGTGACGGAGATCACCCGTGCGGAACGCGACGAAATGGCAAAAGCGCCTTTCAATGAGGCTGCCTATATGAAACACCTTGGCGTGGAGGAACTTTATGGCGAAGCCGGCTTTACTGCCAAAGAGAGGACCGGCATCCGCCCGACACTCGATGTGAACGGCATCTGGGGCGGTTATACCGCGGAAGGAACGAAGACTGTGCTTCCCTCAAAGGCGTATGCCAAAATTTCCATGAGGCTCGTGCCGAACCAGGATTATGTGAAAATCGGGAAGCTTTTTGAGCAGCATTTTACCTCCATTGCCCCAAAATCCGTCAGGGTAAAAGTGCAGGCGCTGCACGGTGGCCAGGCCTACGTTTCGCCCATTGATACGGTCGGCTACATGGCTGCCAGCAAGGCGATTGAATCGGTTTTAGGTAAAAAGCCCATCCCTGTACGCAGCGGCGGCAGCATTCCCATCATTCCGCAATTTGAGGAAATCCTGGGTGTTAAAACGATCCTGCTGGGCTTTGGCCTCGAATCGGATGCATGCCACTCGCCAAACGAGAACTACCCGCTCGATAATTTCTACAAAGGGATTGAGACGATTACGTGGTTCTACCGGTATTTTGCGGAGATGTGGAGGGCGAAAGGATAATGCAGACAATGCAGGCAATGCAAACAATGCAAACAATGCATACAATGCATACAATGCATACAATGCATACAATGTTGGCAAGGTGAAAATATGCAGCTTCTAACTTAGAATTGAGCCTGTTTCTTATGGATGCCCATATTTCCGGAACCCTACGCTCCGTAGGTGCGCCATGTTGGTAGCCCGATAGCAATGCCGCACGGTTCGCTCCGTAGGTGCGAAATTATTTTCACGTAAATGCGAACAAATTAGTTTTTAAAGAATCTGACAGTTGTTGTTTCTCGCCCGGACGTTTTTTGCAAAAAGTAGATTCCTTCAGGCCAGGAGGTTACATTGATTATGGCAGAATTGATTCCTTCAAGCATTATTTTGCCGCTGGCATTTAAAATCCTGAATCCTGATGATGCATTTATTGATTCTGTATCATGGATGGTAAGCCTGTCGTGACAGGGATTTGGAGTGATGCTGAATGTTGGTTGGAGATAACTGTCAACCCCAACAGCAGCGTAGGAGAACATATATGGTGAGGAAAATGCTCCCGGCATAAAACCATTGTCAATGGCCTGCACGCTGAAATAGTAAGTCCCCGAAGGGATTCCTGTTATAATCCAGCTTGTGTCGGCACTCGCATTGCCCGGTGCTGCAATTGTTCGGTATCCATTGTAAAGCACGGCGAGTGGCGACATGATCTCATGGGAATCAGGAAGTGTTCCGATACGGACATTGTAGGTTAGCGCATTTTTTGGTGTTTGAGCGTCGAAGGAACTGTTCCAGTGTAAAGTAAGTTTCCCTGCTTCCATCGATGCACCAGGATTTAACGGGGGGGAAGGTGGTGTGTTTATCGCAATCACCGAAGTATCGCCCAGATTGTTAAGATACACTTCCGTTTTTGGCACTTCGAATACGTCCAAACCGGTGAAAAGAAGATCGTTGTAGCCGTCGTTGTTATAATCTCCCCATGTTAAGCCACCGAGTTTAAACCCGGGTAAAAGCGTGCTCACATCCTCAAAGTTCATGGAACCCAGATTCTTCAGAAGTCTTGTTGCTGCCGGGCCTCCGCAACCGGAAATGGTACCCATCAGTGCAATGTCAATGAGGCCATCGGCATCGTAATCGCCAAGGTCGAAATATGGATTCAGCAAGGTGGCGGATGTGTTTTGGAATTTGGTGAAATGATCGGTGCCATCGTTCCTGTAAATGATGAAATAACCGTCAACATACAGGTCCATCCCGGCAATGACCAAATCCTGGTCGCCGTCATTGTCCATATCCGCCCATTTGGCCGATCCGCCGTAGAGCCCGGTAAATGGTTCCGGGGAGATAATTACCTCAGAGAAAATGCCGTGATTGTTTTTAAACAATTTGCTCACCATTCCGCCTCCGGTATTTCCGCATACAAGTACATCCGCCTGGCCGTCGCTGTTGTAGTCATTCCATGAGCACATCGCTGCTTCCAGATTTGGAAAAGGCGCATTGATATCGGTGAATTGTCCGTTGCCTTCATTCCTGAATATTTTCGCCATTCCGCTTCCGGCGAGCAGGATGTCGAGGTTGCCGTCGTTGTTGAAGTCACCCCAGGATGCCTGGCCGTCGATGATACCGGGCAGAATTACCCCAGCATCGGCAAACGAGCCATTGGTGTTTTTGTAAATGACGGTATGAGGGGCTCCATTGCTCTCAATCCCGGTAACGAGCAGGTCGAGGTCACCATCAGTGTCAAAATCACCCCATTCAACTGATCCGTAATGCAATGAGAGCAGGTCTGCCTGAATGTCTGTGAAGTTTCCGTTATCGTTTCGGAATATCTTTGAAAGTGGATTGTTCCCTTCAACGCCCGAAAGTGCGAGATCAAGATCGCCGTCGTGGTCATAATCGCCCCAGGCGCAGGCACTGTAAGCCAGCTGTGGTAGTGTAACGCTTGCTTTAGAAAATGGTAGTTGCTGGGCAATCGCGGCCCCGGCGAATACCAAACTCAAAAGAACCACCAGGGATAAGGACTTCATGATGTGTTATTTCTGCTGTTTTTTGAAATTCTCGGTTCCGGTATCGAGAAATTTCACAAACGCATCGATATTCAGGTCGTAAGCCCGCGGCACGGTGAGCAGGTTCCCGCTGGTATCAAGCAGTACGTAATATGGCTGCGAATTGACATTAAACCGGGTGATCTGGAGGTCGGCAAATATTTTGCCAATGGTTTTCTTCACCTTTTTATCATATTTCGACGTGATCCACTCATTTTCAGGGAGATCGGTCTTGTCATCGACGTACAACGCAGTGACGATGTAATTCTCACGCATCCGTTTAAGCACTTTCGGATCTGACCACACATTGGCTTCCATTTCACGGCAGTTTACGCAACCATGCCCTGTGAAATCGATGAAAATCGGTTTGTTTTGCTTTTTGGCGCAGGCGAGTGCCTGCTTATAATCAAAATAACCATCCAGTCCGTGGGGAAGCCTGAGGAAATCGGCATACTTTGGTTTGTCACACAGGGAATTTGCAGGCTGAATGCCTCCTCCTCCTGCGTTGATCGCGCCCACCTCCTTCTGAACAATGGCATTCACATCGAAATCCTGGTAAGTGGTCGGCGGCAGGTATCCCGACAGGGCCTTCAGCGGCGCTCCCCACATCCCGGGGATCATGTAAACCACAAAGCTGAACACGATGATGGCCAGGATAATGCGTGGCACGCTGATGAAGGGCAGATCCGAATCGTGGTTGAATTTCAGTTTTCCGATCAGGTACATTCCCATGAGGAAGAAGATGACGATCCAGAAGGCGAGGTAAACTTCGCGGTCGAGGATATGCCAGTGATACGTCTGATCGGCGATGCTCAGGAACTTCAGCCCAAGCGCCAGTTCCAGGAAACCGAGAACCACTTTGACGGCATTCAGCCAGCCTCCCGATTTGGGGAGTCCGGAGAGCAACGACGGGAAGAATGCAAACAGTCCGAAGGGCAGGGCAAATGCCAGTGAAAACCCGAACATGCCTATGATGGGCATCAGGATGTCGCCTCCTGCGGCTTTGACGAGAATTGCGCCCACGATGGGCCCGGTGCATGAAAACGAAACAAGGACGAGCGTAAAGGCCATGAAAAATGCACCTCCGTAACCTCCTTTGTCAGCCTGCTTGTCGGCTTTGTTCACAATCCAGCCGGGCAGTGTTATTTCGAACATTCCAAGGAAAGAGGCGGCGAAAACCATGAAGATGACAAAGAAGAATACATTGGGGAGCCAGTGTGTACTGATGAAATTATTGAAGTTTGCGCCAAGCGTTACGGCTACAACAACGCCAAGCACCATGTATATGATGATGATTGACAGGCCGTATACGATGGCTTCCATCCGTGCTTTGCGCCTGCTGGTGGTGTCGTGCAGGAAAAAGGTCACGGTCATCGGGATCATCGGGAAAACACAGGGTGTAACGATGGCCAGCAGTCCGGCCAAAAAGGAGATGACGAAAAACCAGAGCAGTGACTGGTCTGCGGCTTTATCGGCAGCGGTTTCACCAAGTTTGGTTTGCTCGGTTTTTTTTGCAACGGAATCAACTTTTGCTTTGGCGACGGCTGCATTTTTCAGTGAATCCTGGTTGGTTGCATTTGTGGCGGATACTGCACCGGCGGCAACAGGTTCTGCCGCATTGGGATTCCCTTTCACTGAAAAGGCAAATTCTACGTCGTTGGGAGGCAGGCATTGCTTGTCGTCGCAGCACATGAAATTTAACACCCCTTTTACCACAAAGTCCTTTTGACTTAAGATTTTGATTTTTTGCCTGAATACTGCCTTATCGGCGAAAAACTTCAGAACCATGTCGAAGTTCGGGTCATTCTCCATGAGGGTTTTTGGCTCCAGAACCTTGCCAGCCAGTTCATAATCCCTGCTTTTCGTAAATGTGAAACTGGTGGGTATCGGCGCACCATTGGGGCCTCCCTGCGGAACATCCTGTGAATAGACATGCCAGTTTTTGTCAATCTTGGCAATTAACAGCAATGTTGCTTCTTCCGGTGTTGATTGTTCAACTTTGAAGGTCCATTTAACCGGATCCAGTATTTGAGAAAAGGAGAACAACGGAAGGACTGCCAGTGCCAGGATGCAGATCAGAACTTTTTTCATTCGCAATCAATTTTGGAGCAACAAATTTATGGATAATTTATGGTATGATCCTGAGTATTTCGGTGGTGGATGAAGTTATCCTGTACCGGTTATCGATCCGGTGTCCGATGATCCAGGCAATGTGTTTTCCTGAACAAAGCAGCCAGGTTCTCTCTTTATCCTCCTGCGACATCTTCTGGTCAATGAAAAAATCGCTCAGTTTTTTCTTTTTTTTCATCCCCAGCGGATAAAATGCATCGCCATGTTGCCACTTTCTGAGGGTGAGCGGGAAATGCAGTTTGTGGAAATCAAGGCTGGCAGAGGTTTCATCGGTGGGTATGATATAATTTCCCACATCACCGATCCTTTCAAACGAAAGCGGGATTGGTTTTCTGATCTTTTTTTTCAGCCGAAAGAGTTCTATGGAAACATCCTTCTCCTTCGCCTGCTGTTTTATTTCGCTGATCACGAGATCTTTCCTGTTCCTGACCATGATGTGCGTAGCCGACCGGAATGACCTGGTTCCACTGGTGTTGAGGCTGTAAAGCAGGTTGGAAACCTGGGTTTCGCTGAAGCCATACGGTGAAAGCAAATTCCATGCATAGGATTCCGCCGCGGCCAGGCCGGAAAAATGACTCAGCCCGACAACAACGTTTTCGCCCTTTTGGGTCATGGCGGCATTGCACCATTGCTGCATGGCTGAATTGCCGATCGTTTCAAATTCCCTGAGTTTTGCGATAGTTCCTGCAAGGCCCCTTGAAAAATCGGGGTTGATGGAGGAGAAAACCGGGATTAATTCGTGCCGGATCTTATTCCGCAGGTACTTCCTTTCGTCGTTGGACTTGTCGGTCCGGAAGTCGATCTGACGCTTCCGGGCATACTTTTCAATATCGTTCCTGAATGCGAACATCATCGGTCTGATCACATGGCCATTCTTTACCGGGATCCCGTGCAGGCCGGCAATGCCTGTTCCACGGAGGAGATTGATCAGGAAGGTTTCCGCCTGGTCGTCGAGATGGTGGGCGGTGGCGATGAAATCGAACCTGTTTTCCTCCCTGGTTCGTTCAAACCAGTTGTAACGCAGTTCGCGGGCGGCCATCTGGATAGAAATTCCTTTTTCTGCGGCTGTTTTTCTGGTGTCGAAGGTTTGGGAGAAATACGGCACCCTGAACTGTAACCCCATCCTTTTGACAAATGCAGCGTCTTCATCGCTGTCGTTTCCGCGGAGTGTGAAATTGCAATGGGCGATGCCAAAGCGGAACCCGGCGCTGTGAAAAAGGTGAGCCATCACCGTGGAGTCTATTCCCCCGCTGACGGCGAGCAATACAAGCTGATCCCCTTCAAAGAGCCGGCTGTCTGAAATAAACCCGGCAAACTTCTTATCCATGGGGCAAAGGTAGATAATCTTTGGAAATGAATTCTCCGGTGAAAAGCATGCCTGGTTGGTATATCAGCAGGGAGGCGCAATGCGTAATAATAATAATATGATAATGATATGGTGTAAAACAATAAATACAATAATTGTAAGGGAAACCACTACATGAAAATCATTATTTGCCTTACAGAAATTGGTTTTGTTCAGCTTCTGATTAATTGATTCACATTGTAATTTAGCAATAGCCTTATTGCTGTTATATCAGGAGCCTTTATAGGGCGTAGTTAAGTTGTATTCAGATTTATTGAATTTGTAAAATATTGTGCACTTTAGAACCATGGAAATGAAAAAAAATGTAAAGTTCATCGTAAAAAAATCCATTGGAAATCATATAGTTCCGTTATGGTGTAAAATGAGATCCGGAATCCAGTTCCTTTTACTTTTGCTGGCGTTAAGTTTCATTTCCTTACAGGGCATGGCTCAAACCCAGGTGATTCCTGCAGGTTCGTTTATTGTCAACATGGGGGTGTTGCCCCAGACCGTTAACAACGGGCTGAAGCCGTATGGCATGATATACGATATCGTTAAAAATTACCAGGGAGCCGTTGTCTGGTCTGTCAATCCGGCCAAACTTAAAGACGGGATTGATTTTTCATACGGCGGGATTGACTACAAAGGCGGCACTTTCATCATATCGGCCGAATACCGCACCGCGGCAATCAATGCACGCATCACCTATTGGCAAACCCAGGGAGTGGTCGGTGTTACCACTACAGCACCCATCACGGTACCCCTTCTTACAGTGCTCAACAACATGCCCAACTGGACCCTCGACAAACAGAATGGTCCCATTGCAGTTAATTTTTTCAATTATGCAGGCATTCCGGCTACCGCTTACGGTGGCAGCACCTCAACCGGATGGAAGAACCCCGCTGATCTTAACTCCTGCGACGATCTGTTTATCATGCCTCACGCCGACCCGACCTGGGCAACTCATTCAAATTTGCTCACATGGAATCTTACCTACAAAGGCGGGATCTGGCTGGGATGCAAGGCCGGCAGCACGCTTGAAGATATGTTCAACCCGGCCGTCCCGACCCAGCAAACCAATTTCCTGTCGAATAATATCCGTACGGCAACGGGTGCAGGTCCGTATGACGAAAATGCACTGATACTCTATAACAATCATCTTGACCCGGCACCTCCTTACCTTTATGCATATCCGGCCGATCCGATGATGCAGTTCATGGGCACGGTTGATGCAGCAATGCAGCAGGGGGCCGAACTTATTTACATGCCTGTAAAGACAGGCAGCTGGCGGACCGGCACCAGGGTATATGTATGGGATCCCGACCAGGCAGACGTTGTTTCAACAAAATCTCCGGGTCCTGCCGCTGCAATCGTCGGAGGGAGGGGTTTTGATAATCCCAACAGGGGAAGGGTCATCATGGAAGCCGCTCATAATCTTTCAGGTACCAGTACTGCCCAGGTTGCTGCTCAGCGCGTATTCTTTAATTTTTCGTATTACGCAACCCAGGAAAAAGCCACTGAATCGGGATTGAGCCTCGGACTTGTTATTCCTACACCACTTTATTCCGGAGTCGGACAGGCTCTTTCGTTTGTATTTTCGGGCACTGTAAGCAATTATAACATTCTCTGGCAATCTACCTGCGGGGGAATTTTTACGCCAAATGCCACCGGGCAATATGTGACCTTTACACCTCCTGCAGTTCCTGGCCCTACCCCGTGTATTATCTCTGTGACACTTACTGACAAATCCTGTCCGTTAAAGATTTTTACCACGAACCAGGCTGTTCAGATACTGTGTGTCGTGCAGGTAACAAATACCATTACAAACAGCTGCTACGGGAAGAATAATGGTATAATTTCCATGAATATTGTCGGTGGCAATACTCCGTATTTGTGGAACTGGACCAAAACCGGCGGCGGAACAGGCAGCGGTACCGGCACCACGATCACCGGGCTTTCAGTGGGTTCATACTCGGTAACGGTAACTTCAGATAACGGCACGGGATGCGCTGCATCATATGCGGCAACGATTACTGAATATTCTGCAGTTTCTGCCTCAGCCACTCCCTCCCCCGTGATTTGCTACGGTGCTGCGACAGGGAGCATCACCACCTCCATCTCCGGTGGCACGCCCGGCTATAGTTATAGCTGGACCGGCGGTGCCGTTACCCCGAACCTGAACGGGATCAGTGCAGGGACGTACACGGTTACGGTTACCGACAGCAAAGGCTGCACAGGCACCGCGTCGCCTGTTGTGTCGCAACCGGTGGACCCATATGTGGTAACGCCATCCACCACGAACGTTAACTGTTACGGACAGAATACAGGAACCATCACATTGGCCGTTACAGGAGGCGTTGGTACCATCACCTACAGCTGGAGCGACGGGCCCGTCACGCAGAACCGGTCGGGACTGGCCTCGGGAACGTATACCGTGCTCGTAACCGACCAGAACGGCTGCACGCGGACGTCCGGCAGCACCATTACACAGCCGGCAGCGGCGCTCACCACAACGGCAAATACGGTCAATGTGGCCTGCAACGGGGGAGCGACAGGCGGCATTGACCTTACGGTTTCCGGCGGTACGACCGGTTACACCTACGCCTGGTCCAACGGACCTTCAACGCAGGATATCACCAACCTCACAGCCGGCAATTATTCGGTGGTTGTCACCGATTCAAAGGGATGTACCTCCCAGCTTTCGAAAACCATCACCCAGGGCGGCAGTATAATTCTGAGTACGGTACTTACCCACGAATCCTGTCCCAATGCCGCAGATGGCGCCATCGTTCTTACCGCTACAGGCGGAACGGGTTCTTACACTTATGACTGGACAGATATTTCCGGCACCAGTAACCCCAAAGACCGCACCGCCCTGGCCGACGGCACCTACACCGTTATTGTTACCGATACAGCCGGTTGTACAGCCACCACCACGGTGACCATCACGACCCTGCATCCCAGCCCGGTTCCACCAATTCATATCAACAATTAACCCCCTTGTACCAGCCATTTTCTAAAGATATTTTGAATATGAAAAATATATACAGACAATTTACGACTTCGAAGAACATGGATTCGTTGCAGTATTCTTCGAAACCAGCTGGAAACAGGTTTGGCTTGCGGATGGCGGGGATGGCATTGCTATTCGTGCTTATGATGGGTGCGGCGGCTGATGCAGCTACGAAAACTAGTGTGGCAGGCGATGGTTTGTGGAATACTGCAGCGTCATGGTCCCCCAGTGGAGTCCCCGCGGCTGGTGATGCAGTCATTATTGCCACTGCCATAGAAATAGACGTGGCCGTAACTCAAACTTCCGGAGGTTCAGTAACAGTTAACAGCGGAGGTGTCCTTACTACCGCCACGACCGTTCTCAGCCATACATTTGGTGCGCTCACAATCAACAGTGGCGGTACGTTTACGGTGTATCGCCAGTTAACTGTTCTTGGAGCCGCTTCTATTACAGGCACAATAAACTTTGGTTCAACAAGTACCAGTGTTCGTAACATGACATTCACCGGTGATGTCACCTTAAACAGTGGCGCCAATTGGAATGAAACTTCAACCCAGGCTGCTGCCACTTTCAGTTTTGGTGGCAGTTTTACAAACAATGCTACAACTTTTACTGCACTAAATACAACTCATACCTTTACAGGTTCGGGAAAGACCATCGGAGGTGCTACTCCCAACACAATCCAGACAGTCATATTCTCAGGTAGTTATACGAATACAGGAACCCTGACGGCTGCAACATCGGTGACCGTAAATAATGGTGCCACTTTACAGATGGGGTCGGGTGCCAGTCCCACCACAATAGGTGGGGGAGGAACCTTCACCTTGTCTTCCGGGGGCACACTGGGGATTACATCCCCAGCAGGGATAACTGTTAGCGGTGCAACCGGGAATATTCAATGTTCAGGAACAAGAACCTATAGTACCGGGGCAAACTACATCTATAACGGAAATGCCAGCCAGGCTGCAGGTACTGGATTAACACAAAACCACCCGGCTTCAGTTCTTATTAACAATTCAGGGAATACTGTAACACTTGCTGCGGCTGTAACCATAACTGGGAATTTGTCTGTTCAGGCCGGTATACTCGACCTGGGCACAGGACTTTCCCACACAAGTCTGACTCTTACCCTGGGAGGTGTTGTGCAAACGACTAATACAACTTATGGAGGTACCGGTTCTGCTGCATCCAACATCAACACTACCTATTTTTCTGCATCAACCGGCATTTTAGGTGTGGATGTGTGTTCCACCGGCACGTGGCTTGGCACCAACAGCATCGACTGGAATACAGCCACCAACTGGTGCAACAATACTTTGCCTACTTCCGCAACAGATGTTTCAATATCATCTACAGCAACGAGGCAGCCAACAATCAGTGGGGCAGCTGTTTGCAACAACATTGCCGTTAATACAGGCGCAACCCTTACAATTTCAGGATCAAACACCCTTACTGTAAGCGGAAACTGGACAAAGACCGGCACTTTCACGGCAAGTACCGGCACAGTGGTTTTTAATGGTACCACGCAAAGTATCGGAGCAGGACCATTTAATAACCTGACACTGTCAACCAGTGGCGTAAAGACGCTGTCGGGAGTTACAGTAAACGGAATCCTCTCGATGGAAGGAGCCGCAACAATATCCGGAACCCCGGGCTATGGTGCGGCAGCAACGCTTCAATACAAAGGGTCCGGAGCACAAACTTCAGGCAGCGAATTTCCTTCAACCTGGAGTGGCACCGGTGGAGTAATAAATGCAAATACCAGTGGTTTTGCTGTTACGCTCGGGGCTGCCAAAACCATCAATTCATCATTCACCGTAAACACAGGAGCGGTCCTTAACCTTGGCACCGGACTTTCCCATACATGCACCACCCTTTCGCTTGGCGGAGTTTCACAGACCGCATTTGGTACAACCTATGGCAGCAATCCGGGGTCAAGTGCTACTGTTAAAAATGCAACCTATTTCGGAACTACGGCAACTGGGATTCTTACTGTCGGAACCCCGTGTTCCGCCGGTCAGTGGCTTGGTACAACCAGCACAGACTGGAATACGGCATCTAACTGGTGCAACAATACATTGCCTACTTCCGCAACAGATGTTTCAATATCCTCCACAGCAACGACGCAACCAACGATTAGTGCGGGAGCTGTTTGCAGAAATATTACAATTAACAGCAGTGCAACACTGACCGTTGCAAATGGCGGAACATTATCCATTTATGGCACTGCTACGAAAAGCGGTACGTTGACAACAAGTACCGGCAGCACCGTTGAATATGCCGGGGGAACCCAATCAGTTTTATCCCAAAATTATTATAATTTAAGGATAACCAATTCAGGGACGAAAACATGGAGTGAGAGTTCTAACACCAGAACAATAAATGGAACCCTGACTGTTGATGCCAGTGCAACTCTGTCCTTCACGGGAAGCAGGGGCCGCACCGTTACAGGAACAACATCAGTTTCTGGAACTTTATTGTTGAGCATAACTGCTTCAACATCAATGATATATACGTTTACCGGAAATGTAACCATTAGCAATGGAGGTACATGGAATAATACAACAGCTAACCCATTTACAATTGCAGGAAACTTTCAAAACAATGGCACATTTACTGCCAGTACTGGAATTTATACTTTTTCAGGGGCCGGTAAAACAATCAGCGGAACTAACGCCATAACTATCCCCAATGCTACATTTTTGGGTACCATTACAAACAGTGCCGCATTGACAGTTTCCACAGCACTGGCAGGAAGCGGCTCCCTAACCAACAGTGGCACCTTAGGGATAAGTGGCACCTGTTCCGCTATTACACTGTCCAATTCAGGGACAATCAACCGGTCGGGGAGTGGAACCACCACTACGGTACTTACCAATTTTACCAATACAGGCACGATAAATATTTCGGGATCAGGAGCGATTACCGGTATAACAAACAATGCTGCCGGTATCGTTAACCTTACCAGCTCGGGTACTATCACCAGTTTTAACAATGCCACATCAACAAGTACTTTTAATATTATTGGTTTAACCATTCCTACTATTTCTACCTTAACCACAAGCACTGCAGGCAACACGGTTAATTATTCTGGTGCAGGAGCGCAAGCAATAAAAGTGAATGCCTATTCCAACCTTACCTTATCGGGCAGCGGTGCCAAAACCTTTCAAACCGGAGCAACCACCGTCAATGGCACCCTGTCAATAGAAGGAACCGCAACTGCCACATTAACCGGAACCATCACTTACGGTGCATCAGCCATTCTGCAATACAAAGGCAGCGCAGCTCAAACCACCGGAGGTGAGTTTCCTGCCTCCTTCACATCAGGCCAGGTAAGTGAAATCAGGATTGAAAATGCATACACAACAGGAGTGTCCTTAAATGGAACGAAAAATATTGTTGCGCGAACATTTACCATTGGGAACACAGTGCCTAACAGTGTATTTACCGATGCAGGCAATCAACTGACCGGCACGGGAACGCTCAATCTCGTATCCGGAAAATTCGTTTTGGGTGCCGGGACGGCCACAACGCTACCCGCATTTGCGACAAAGAACATCACTGCAGGGACAACGGTGGAGTATGCAGCTACGGTTGCTCAGACCGTAAAAGGACTTAGCAATTACAGCAACCTGACCATCAGCGGCGGCTCCACTACGATCTATAAAACAGCCGATGCGGATGTCACAGTGAACGGCATTCTGACCCTGGGCGCCAATCCTTCGGCCGCCCCGACGTTTGGGTGCCTCTCTATGAGCACCTTTACCCTGAACATGGGGGCTTCAGCTACAACTTCCGGAGCCGGGGATGTTACCGGGAATGTTAAACGTGCCTCCTTTGCTGCGGGTACTGATTATACCTTTGGGAACCAGTATACCACCATGAATTTTGCATCGGGCGGAACATTGCCAACAGATATTACCTTTAAAATTGCGATTGGGGCATCTCCTTCCTGGCTTTCTACCGCTGTGAAACGAAATTATGACATCATCCGCACAGGCGGCTCGGGCACCACCGTGACCCTTTCATTGCATTATCTTGATGCAGAAATCCAGGCCAATTCCGAAAGTAGCCTGGTGCTTTGGGATGCACAGCCTTCAACGCCGGTTGAACTCGGCAAATCGAATAAGGATAACACGAATAACTGGATTGCCCTTTCTAATCTCAGCATCACCGGGTTTGCAACAGCGTTTGCGAACCACTATTGGGGACTGGCAAACAAATCATCATTAAACTTTGTTTGGAAAGGATTGACAAGTTCTGACTGGAACGTTACGACAAACTGGGTCGACGGGGTTGTTCCATCATCGACAAGTGATGTTGTTATTCCCGACGGGGCAACAACGAATAACGACCCGGTATTGCCGACAAGTCCGGCGGCCTCCGTAAAAAGCCTTACCATTGATGCTGGCGGGATACTGAATGGCGGAACATCCACAACCCTCACCGTGGCAGGCAGCACCGGTGCATGGGCAAATTCCGGCACATTCAATGCTGGAACCAGTACCGTGCTGTTTACCAATGCCAATGCGACCATGTCGGATCCGACCAATTTCTACAATGTCACCATCGCCAACGGGGCTTCACTGACACCTCAATCGGGAAATACCATGCGGATTTCCGGTTCATTGACATTGACAGGTACCGGTATTCTGAACGCCGCAGCGGCCCCCAATACCATCGAATACAACGGGACCGCCCAGTCTGTCCTCAATCCGAATGGCACCCCTGCAGGTTATTCCACCCTCATCCTGAGTGGCAGCGGGACAAAAACATTGCCTGCGACAGCCTTATCAGTTGCCGGAAATTTCACGCTTTCAGGCACGACAACCGCCACTGCCGGTGCCGCGATATCCTTTGCCGGGAATGTTACTCTGGGTTCGGGAACAACCTTTAACGGCGGTTCCTACACACACAATATTCTTGGTGACTGGACAAACAACGGCGGAACCTTCTCGGGAGGAACCAGCACCATCAATTTCAACAATACTTCATCCAACCAGAACATTCTGGGTTCGGCCGCTACGAAAACGTTTAATAATTTAACCGTTGCCAAAAACGGGACCAGCCTGGTGATCGGCGGGAGCACAACTACGCTGGCCGTGCAATCGACCCTCACGATGACTTCAGGAAATATAAATTGCGGTGCAGCCATACTTGAGCTCGGCACATCCGCTCCGGCAGAAGGAACTTTGAACTATACGGCAGGCAGTATTATCGGTTCATTTAAAAGATGGTTAACCTCAACCGGCGCAAAAACTTTTCCGATAGGAACTTCCGGTGGATCAGGAACGGCCTCAGCAAACCGCGATGCCCTTCTTACTTTTGTAAATCTGACCAATGGGTCGCTTACTGCTAACTTTACGGCTACCGACCCCGGATCTAACGGGTTGCCATTGCTTGATGGAGGTGTCAACCTTGACAATCAGTTTACCGAAGGCTATTGGTCCCTTGTGGCTGCCAATAGCCTGGCAAGCACCGATTACAACCTCGAACTTACCGGTACAGGGTTTACAAGCTATTCGATGGACGGCGTTCATATCCTCAAACGTGCAAATGCAGGCGCCTGGTCGAACACCGGGTGGGGCACCTATGTGAACACGACCGGAGCTACGGCTAAACGTACCGGCCTCAGCGGGTTTTCAGAATTTGCATTTGGAAAGGATTTGTGCAATTCACTGGCTGTAATCCCTTCTGTCACTCAACCTTCCTGCTGGAGTGAAAACGGCAGCATCAGTCTGACAGTCAACGGTGGAAATCCTTTATTTACGTACGATTGGGCCGACCTGGGCGGGACCAACAACATCAAAAACAGGGTTGGTTTGGCTGTCGGTAATTATTCCGTTATTGTAACCGATCAGAATGGATGTACGGCCTCTTCAGGAACCATTGCGCTGGTTGCTGCTACCGGGTGCACAGGTATATCCGTATGCCAGTCGGATGTTGCTTTTGCGTTGTCAGTTGAACCTGATCCGGCGAACACATCCTATACATGGTCGGTTCCGTCAGGGGCAACCATTGCCTCCGGGCAGGGAACTCCTGCAGTTACGGTGAACTGGACCGGACTTTCAGCAGGTACGTACTTTGTTTCTGTTACCGCTGCAAATATTTGTGGCACAAGTGCTGCAACCGTTCATGAAATTTATGTTAAAGCGGTTACTGCTGCAGCAAGTGCAGATGCTGTTTGTTCCGGGGGTAACCTGCAGTTATATGCCAATGGCGGATCAACATATGCCTGGTCTGGGCCGAACGGATTTACCAGTCAGGCCAACAACCCGTTGATATACAATGTCTCTGCCCTGAATACGGGAGCCTATACTGTAACCGTTACCAACAGCAGCGGATGCACAGCGGCAGCAAGCGTGTCTCTGACGGTGAACGCAGCCCCTGCCATCAGCGGTGTTGTCACAAACACGAGTTGTGGCAATACTGTGGGCGCAATCAGCCTGACAGTGTCCGGTGGGTCGGGCTTTACATACCTCTGGAGTCCCGGTGAAACAACCAAAGATATCTCCGGACTTGCAGCAGATATCTATTCCGTAATTGTAACCAATTCTACCGGGTGTTCCGCTCAAAAGTCTTTTGGTGTGGGTAATTCAAATGGTCCGTCTGCAACTGCTTCCGTTGTGAATGTTTCCTGTAACGGAGGGAACAATGGTTCAGTCACTCTTTCCGTCTCAGGTGGCACCTCACCTTATACGTTCGACTGGTCAAACGGGGGAATAACCCAGGATATTTCTTCACTCATTGCAGGCGTTTACTCTGTTGTTATTACAGACAATTCTTCCACACCATGCGTTTCCTATGCTTCGGCAACAATCACTGAGCCCAATCCATTGCAGATAAATCCCACCCTGACACACATCCGGTGCAATGGTGCCTCAACAGGAGCCATCGGAATCAATGTGGCAGGAGGAACAGGCCCGTACACCTATGACTGGGGCGGAGGCGTTACCGATAAAGACCGCACAGGACTTGCTGCAGGTACCTATTCAGTCACCGTTACCGACAACAGTTACTGTTCACTCGCAGAGTCCTTTACCTTGAATCAGCCTGCTGAATCCCTTTCAGCCACGCCTGTCATCACCGGTGTGAGTTGCTTTGGCGGAAGCAACGGCCAGGTAGTTTTGACCGTCACGGGAGGCACTGAACCTTATGCTTACGTATGGTCCGGACCCGGTGGTTCCGCTACCACAAAGGATATTTTAAACCGGGCTGCCGGCGACTACAGTGTGACGGTAACGGATAACAACGGATGTTCAGCGACACTGGCTACGGTTACTATTTCTCAGCCGGCAGTCCTTGCATTGTCTTCCTTGCCAACGAATATAAACTGTAAGAACGGAGCCAATGGAAGTATTGTTCTTTCCGTGTCGGGAGGTACGACTGCTTATTCCTATTCATGGTCCAACGGGGCAACCACCCGGGATATATCCAGCCTGGTGGCAGGCTCCTACTCAGTCATTGTTACCGATGCTCATGGATGCACCGCGTCCGCAACTCAATCTGTTACGGAGCCCGATGTGTTAACCGCATCTGCGGGTGCTCATGCTGTTTCATGCTATCAAACGGCCTCCGGAAGCATCACCCTTACTGTTGGCGGAGGAACATCTGCCTATTCGTATTCCTGGTCAAACGGAGCAACCACGGAGAACCTGTCAAACCTTACAGCCGGTTTTTATTCCGTGGTGGTCTCTGATTCAAAGGGCTGTTCTGCCGCAGCAAATGCAACTGTGACCGAACCCAACGCCATTTTTGTTTCTGCTTCCTTTACGAACGTGACCTGCAACGGGTTTAACAACGGCACCATTGATGTGAGTGCTGCCGGAGGTACAGGTACGCTGCATTACCTTTGGGCAGACGGGCCAGTCGCACACAACCGCACCGGGCTTAGTGCGGGAAGCTATTCGGTAACGGTAACCGATGATAATACCTGTTCTTCTGTTGGTGATTACACCATTCTGGAGCCATCATCAATAGTGTTATCCATGGCGGAAACAAATGTTTCCTGTTTCGGAGGAAGTAGCGGCAGCATCATTCTTGACGTTTCAGGGGGAGCCTCACCGGTTACCTATCTATGGTCAAACGGGGCTACCGTCAAAGATATTTACAACCTGACAACCGGAACCTATACTGTAACGGTGACTGATGCCAATTCCTGCACTTCTGTTTTGACCTCTGATGCCATCAGTTCACCGGCGCTGTTGAGCGTATCCGCCGTTTCAACTGCAATTACCTGCTATAATGGCACCAACGGAAGTATAGCTCTTTCAGTTTCCGGAGGAATAACTTCTTATACCTATGAATGGGCCGGTCCTTCCGGTTATTCTGCCAATACAAAGAATATTTCAAACCTTGGAGCAGGCACTTATAGCGTATTGGTATCGGATGCCAATGGGTGCACATCGACTGTATCAGCTTCCGTTACGCAACCATCTGCTCCTGTAACCATCTATGCTGTAACAACAAAGAGTTCCTGCGGCCTGAATAACGGATGCATCATACTTACCGTACAGAATGGAAGCATGCCTTATAGCTACTTATGGTCAAATGAAGCTACTGATCAAAACCTGTCGGGTCTTTCGGCAGGCAGTTATTCGGTCACAGTTACTGACGCCGGACCCTGCACTCAGGAATTAACAGTTACGGTATCTGAATCTCCCGCGCTTTCTGTTGCGGTTACTGTTTATAACAAAGACTGTACTATCCCTGCCAACGGGGCGGTCTACGCGGTTCCCGACGGCGGAGTTCCTCCTTATTCTTACGTGTGGTACGACGGCTCCACCGCTGCCAGTCTAAACGGTCTGAGTACAGGCACCTACACGGTAACTGTTACCGAAGCAAATGGGTGCACGGCCACAGGAAGTGGCACGATAACGCAACCATCCTGCGAACAGCCTGTCGCCGCTGATGCGGATTACACAACATGTTTTGACACACAGATTATCAATGGAACTGTTGCAACTGCAGGTCAGGAAAACCTGACTTTCTTCAACCGGACGATACCCCTGCCGGAGGAAGGTTATATTCTGTGGGATCCAAGCGATAATGGCAGCTTCACATATACGCCAACGCCCGGCTATCACGGAACATTTTATGTAGTTTACCGGGTTTGTGCATCCTCCGGACTTTGTGACGACGGAACGTTGACCATTACTGTTGACAACCAGATCGCCCATTCTGAAGTTGTCACAAACATCAGGTGCCATGGCGGCAGTGAAGGCGCTGCAACATTGAGTTTAAGTGGTGGAACTGCTCCGTTCAGCTATTCCTGGAGCAATGGGCAAACCTCCAATCCCGCAACCGGGTTAACCGCAGGCAGCTACAGTGTTACTGTTTCCGATGCAGATGCGTGCTCGGCCATCGCCTCGGTTACAGTCACGCAGCCCTCAACACCTCTTTCCACAGAGATGATTCACGCGGATGTGAGTTACCATGGAGGTAATGACGGCAGTGCTGCAGTGAACGTATCAGGTGGCTCAGGTGGCTACCTCTACCTCTGGGATACGACACCTGCTGAAACCACCAATGGTGTAACTGGACTTTATGCCGGTACTTATTCAGTGACGATCACGGATGCCTCGGCCTGCACTGCTGTTTCAAGCATTCAGATCACTCAGCCGGAATCTTCTCTTGCAGTCGAAATAAACACTTACAGCAATGTCAAATGCTTTGGAAGTGCTACCGGATCGGCCACCGTCACAATCATCAGCGGGAACCCCGGATATAGTTACTTATGGAATAATGGTCAAACTCTGGAAACTGCCACCGGCTTATCTGCCGGCAGCTACACTGTGACAGTCACTGATGCCACCAATGCGACTGCCACTGCTTCGGTCGTACTCAGCGCACCGGAAGGTTTGCTGGCGGCTTCTGCTTCGCAAACACATTATGTCACCTGTTCCGGCGGCAGTGAGGGCGAAGCCACAGTTACCCCATCACTTGGCTGGGGCGGTTACACCTACTTGTGGAACAACAGCCAGACCGGTGAAACAGCAACAGGCTTGACTGCCGGCAACTACGCGGTCACAGTCACCGACGCCCATGGCTGCACGGCCACGGCAACGGCTGAGATCAGCGCACCGGCAGGTTTGCTTGCTGCTTCTGCTTCGCAAACCCATTATGTCACCTGCCTTGGCGGCAGTGATGGTGAAGCCACCGTTACAGCAACACTTGGCTGGAGTGGTTACACCTACTTATGGAGCAACAACCAGACCGGTGAAACAGCAACAGGCTTGACGGCTGGCAACTACGCAGTCACCGTCACCGACGCCCACGGCTGCACGGCCACGGCAACGGCGGTGGTCAGCGCACCGGCAGGTTTGCTTGCGGCTTCTGCTTCGCAAACCCATTACGTCACCTGTCTTGGCGGCAGTGATGGTGAAGCCACCGTTACAGCAACACTTGGCTGGGGCGGTTATACTTATTTATGGAACAACAGCCAGACCACTGAAACTGCAACAGGCTTGTCAGCCGGCACCTACACCGTCACCGTCACCGACGCCCACGGCTGCACGGCCACGGCCACGTCGGTGGTCAGCGCTCCCGGCGGACAGCTGGCGGCTTCTGCTTCTCAAACTCATTATGTTACCTGTCTTGGCGGCAGTGATGGTGTAGCCACAGTTACTGCATCACTTGGCTGGGGAGGCTACACCTACTTGTGGAACAACAGCCAGACCGGTGAAACAGCAACAGGCTTGACAGCAGGCACCTACGCTGTCACCGTCACCGACGCACATGGCTGCACGGCCACGGCAACGGCTGAGATCAGCGCACCGGCAGGTTTGCTTGCTGCTTCTGCTTCGCAAACCCACTATGTCACCTGTCTTGGCGGCAGTGAGGGTGAAGCCACGGTTACCCCATCACTTGGCTGGGGAGGCTACACCTACTTGTGGAACAACAGCCAGACCAGTCAAACAGCAACAGGCTTGACAGCCGGCACCTACGCTGTCACCGTCACCGACACACATGGCTGCACGGCCACGGCTACGGCGGTGGTCAGCGCTCCCGGCGGACAACTGGCAGCTTCTGCTTCGCAAACCCATTACGTCACCTGTCTTGGCGGCAGTGAGGGTGAAGCCACCGTTACAGCAACACTTGGCTGGGGCGGTTATACTTATTTATGGAACAACAGCCAGACCAGTGCAATAGCAACAGGCTTGACGGCCGGCACTTACGCGGTCACCGTCACCGACGCCCATGGCTGCACGGCCACGGCAACGGCTGAGATCAGCGCACCGGCAGGTTTGCTTGCTGCTTCTGCTTCGCAAACCCA
>JBAXDH010000048.1:0-27061 GCA_037141055.1 bacterium
ATGGCTGCACGGCCACGGCAACGGCTGAGATCAGCGCACCGGCAGGTTTGCTTGCGGCTTCTGCTTCGCAAACCCGTTATGTCACCTGTCTTGGCGGCAGTGGTGGTGAAGCCACAGTTTCAGCAACACTTGGCTGGAGTGGTTACACCTACCTATGGAACAACAACCAGACCGGTGAAACAGCGACAGGCTTGACGGCCGGCACCTACGCGGTAACGGTCACTGATGCCCACGGCTGCACGGCCACGGCCACCGCAGTGGTCAGCGCTCCCGGCGGACAGATTGCTGCTTCTGCTTCGCAAACCCATTATGTCACCTGTCTTGGCGGCAGTGATGGTGAAGCCACCGTTACAGCAACACTTGGCTGGAGTGGTTACACCTACTTGTGGAACAACAGCCAGACCAGTCAAATAGCAACAGGCTTGACAGCCGGCAATTACGCTGTCACGGTCACCGACGCACATGGCTGCACGGTGACAGCTTCCGTTACGGTAACCCAGCCCAATCAGCTTACAGCCGTGGCATCCGTTGTTTCCGGGGTCACCTGCTTTGAGGGTTCAGACGGATCCGCGACAGTTAATGTAAGCGGAGGTGCTGCACCAATGTCTTATATATGGTCTACCACACCTGCACAACATGCAATGACAGCAACCGGGCTGGCAGCAGGCACCTATACCGTCACTGTGACCGATGGTCACGGATGTTCGGCAACCTCCTCCACAACCATCAGCCAGTCTCCCCAGTGGTGGCCGGGACTGACGGGTCCGGAATCGGTTTGCGAGCATTCAACAGGAAATGTTTACACAACAGAAGGAGGCATGTCGAACTATCAGTGGATTGTTTCTGCCGGCGGAAGTATTACTGCCGGAGGATCCGGCGCCGACAATACCGTCACAGTTACCTGGGACTCCCCCGGCGGAACAGTGACCGTGAACTATACCACGCCGGGCGGATGCGCTGCAGTTGAACCTACGGTCAGGCATGTGGAGGTGACCCCGGGACCAGCACCCGTGATTTCCGGAGAATCGAATGTTGTTCAGGGACAGGTAGTAACGTATTCGACACCGTTGGTTGCAGGCCATACCTACACCTGGAATGCAAGCCATGGGAACCCGGTGTTATGTTTCCCAAATACCAATTGCCTGACCATCACCTGGGACTTCCCCTGCGGGATCATTAACCCCGGGTATGTAAAGGTTACTGAAACAGACCAGGTTACAGGTTGTTCGACAACTGTGACGAAATGGATAACGGTAACGCCGTAAAAGAAAATCGGGAGGCACAGTCTGTGTAGACGAACCTCCCGATTTAATACTTTTTGCGCTGCTTTATATCTCCCAGGTATCTCCGGAATTCAATAAATCATCAACGTTCCTGATCTTCGAGGTTTCCTTGGCATATTTGATCTGTTCCTCGACAAGATCGTCATAGGTTGGATACATTGCCGAGCGGATCACGCCAAAAACCATCGGGAAATTCGGCGGGGCTAGCTTTGCAAGCATCAGCTGTATTCCGGGGTCCTGGCTGTACTGGTCATGGACCAGGATGTCATCCAGCGTAACCCCGTTCTTCCCGATTTCAGCCACTTCAAGCATGGTGTCTTTCAGAATGAGCCCTTTTTCGTTGTTTTTGCCGAAAACCATGGGCGCCCCGTTTTTCAGGATAAGCATGGTATCATCTTTTACATCTTTCCCGGTTACCGGGGCATGGGCCTTGTCGGCAAAGATGATGCAGTTCTCCATGATCTCGGTAACCGAAGTGCCATCGTGCTTTGCAGCTTCAAACATGCAATCGGTCATCAGGGCAATGTTGTTGTCGGGAACGCGGGCAAAAAAGGTGCCCTGCGCACCCATCACCAGCTCTCCGATGTTGAACGGATGCTCAATGGTTCCCATGGGGGAGGTTTTGGTAACTTTTCCCATCGGGGTGGTCGGTGAAAACTGACCTTTGGTAAGTCCGTAGATCTGGTTGTTGAACAACAGGATGTTCAGGTCCACGTTGCGGCGGATCACATGAATGAAGTGATTTCCCCCGATGGCCAGTGAATCGCCATCACCGGTTACTGTCCACACACTCAGTCGCGGATTGGCGATTTTCACGCCTGTTGATATCGCAGCAGCACGGCCATGAATGCCGTGGATGCCGAATGTATTCACGTAATAGGGAAACCGTGATGAACATCCGATTCCGGATACCATGCAGAAGTTTTCCTTGCGGTAACCGATTTTTGGGAAGACACGTTCCACGGCAGCCAGGATTGCATGTCCGCCGCATCCCGGGCACCATTTTACCATCTGGTCGCTTTCAAAATCTGCTTTGCTGAGTTGAACATTGGTGCGTTCAACTGTCATATTGATGAAATCCATCTTATTTCTCCTCCAAAAGTTGGTTAAACTTATCCGTTAACTCGTTGATCATGAAAGGTAATCCCTGTACCTTGTTGAACTGGGAAATATTGGGCATGGGGAACTTCATCCGGAGGTAGTTCACAAATTGTCCGCTGTTGAGTTCACAAACCACAATTTTTTTAAAGCCTTTCAGCACACTTCCCGTATTCTTCGGCAGTGGCATGATATAATGGAAATGGGCATGACTGATATTCCTGCCTTCCTTCTGCATCAGGCTGACCGCAGAATGAACGGCGCCGTAGGTGCCGCCCCAGCTTACTACAAGCAAGTCTCCTTCTGCGGGGCCTTCGATTTCCTGTTCAGGAATAAAGTCTGCGACTTTCTCAACCTTCTCGGCACGCAGGGTGGTCATCACCTGGTGGTTCATCGGGTCGGTAGAAACAACGCCGGTGATGTTTTCTTTCTCAAGGCCGCCGATGCGGTGACGCAGGCCCTCCGTTCCGGGTATGGCCCACTGGCGCACAAAAGTTTCAGGATCGCGTTTGTATGGTTTGTAGTCGGGATCATTGGCTTCGGCAATAGGCGGATTGATGGCAGGCATGTCGGCCATCTTCGGGATGCGGAACAGGGTAGAACCAAATCCAAGGTATCCGTCTGTTAGCAGAATTGCCGGGGTCATGTGCTCCATCGACAACTTCGCGGTCATGTATGCATAATAAAAGCAATTTTCCGAGGAGGAAGCGGCAACGACGATCACCGGGCATTCTCCGTTTCGTCCGAAAAGCGCCTGGTACAGGTCGCTTTGTTCCGATTTGGTGGGCAGCCCCGTGGAAGGACCACCTCTTTGAACGTTCACGATTACGAGCGGCAACTCTGTGATGACTGCCAGTCCGATTGCTTCGCTTTTCAGAGAAAGCCCGGGGCCGGAAGTGGTGGTGCATGCCAGGGATCCGGTAAAGGATGCGCCAATGGCCGAGCAGATTCCTGCAATTTCATCCTCTGCCTGGAAAACCTTTGCTCCCAGTGATTTGTGCTTTGAAAGTTCCATCAGGATCTCCGTGGCGGGTGTGATAGGGTAGGAGCCAAGGAACAAAGGACGTCCTGATTTTTCAGCGGCTGCGAGCAGGCCCCATGCGGTGGCAACGTTTCCTGTGATGTTGCGGTAACGGCCCTTTTTCATGTTGGCAGCAGATACCTGGATCACCGATTCCAGCGCTTCAATTGTATCTGCATAATTATACCCGGCCTGGAGTACGATCTTGTTGATGGTGATCAGTTCCGGCTTTTTCTTGAACTTCTGTTCGAAATACTTGAAGGATGGCTTCAGGTCACGGTTGAAGATATAAAACAGCATTCCGAGGGCAAACATATTTTTGCTGCGCTCGGCAATTTTATTGTCAATACCCAGTTCTTTGAGGCTTTCCTTGGTAAGCGTCGTGATTGGCGCCTTGATCATGTTAAAACTGTCCAGGGAATTGTCTGTGAACGGGTTCTTTTTATACCCTGCCTTCTCTATGGTTTTATCATCGTAAGCATCCGTATCCGTGAGGATGGTGGCTCCTTTTTTTGCCCATTTGAGATTTGATCTCAGTGATGCAGGATTCATGGCAACCAGCACATCTACAAGGTCACCCGTCGTGAAGATTTTTGAGCTGCCCATGTGAACCTGGAAACCGGATACGCCGGCAACGGTATTCTGCGGGGCGCGGATTTCAGCAGGAAAATCGGGGAAAGTGGCAAGGTCGTTTCCAACCAGGGCAGCTACATCTGAAAACATGCTGCCGGTAAGCTGCATGCCATCGCCGGAGTCGCCGACAAACTTTACCACAACCTCTTCGCGTTCAATAACGGGTCTTTTATTCTTAGCCATAGATTCATTGAGTTTAGGGCTGCAAAGGTACTTAATAAAGTCAAAATGAAAAAATCAAAATGAGTCATAAATATGCAAAACTTATGCTCAAATTATGTCGTTCTGGGCTCTATGTTCCGGAAAATATTTATCTTTGCCATGAAAATCGCTTTATTAACTCGTCCCTCGAATCGGGACATAAACTCATTAGGTCATGGCTTATAAAATTAATGATGATTGCACCGCTTGCGGAACATGCATCGATGAATGCCCGGTGGAGGCTATTTCTGAAGGTGATATCTATAAAATTGATCCCGAAGCATGCACAGATTGTGGTGCCTGTGCCGATGTTTGCCCGGTAGAAGCAATTCACCCGGAATAAACGGAGAGAAATTGAGAAAAAAAGCAGCAGACCGGTTTGCCGGTCTGCTGCTTTTTTTTGATGCGGGATTTTATTTGATGTGGGATGTGGCGGATTCCGATATTATGCGCCTCATTCTGATTTGCTGGGACATGGGGTTGATGCGCTCCGGCGGGGCGCGATATCGATAGAAACAAGGGTAATGATACGATTTATCGACCCCTACGGGGTCTGAATTTTCCCCTTTCCCTTTTTCATTTTTTACATACTGGTATAAAAGTGATCAATCAATCAATAAAATAATGATTCATGACGGAGCAAAGCAAATGTATTTATCTGATATTATCCGGGCAATAGACCCGATTGAGCGGTTTTCAACTTTCGTAACCGTCTGATCCACTCATATGATGCAGTTGATCAGACTATGATTTGGGTCATTATTAAAAAGTATCTGCCTCCGTTAAAGGACGAAGTACTGCAAAAGATAAAATAGTTCCGGTTTTTTTCAGAAAGTCTGTAGAACCAATCCCTCATTCCCCAAACACCTTCAATTCCAGCTCCTGCCCGTCAAACACTGCGTAGGTAAAATGAGTGATCCAGTCCCCGAGAACCAGCTGCCTCGCATTGCCGGCGAGAGGAAGGTCAAGCGGGTAGTGATAATGACCGTAGATCAGATAGTCAAGTTCAGGATGCAGTTTCAGCAATTCATTTGAATGCACGGAAATCCGCTGTTGAATGAGATTAAGGGTAATGTCCTCATACTTTTTTTCTTTTTCGATGCTCGCGCTTCGACTTTTTCGCGACCAGAAAAGTGCCATTCTGATCCCGAAATCAGGGTGTAACTGCCTGAATAACCATTGGTTTACAGGATTTGCGAAGACTTTCTTGATGAATTTATAGCCGCCGTCCCCGGGGCCCAGTCCGTCGCCATGGGCCAGGTAAAAGTGTTTGCCGCTGAATTCATGAAATTCCGGTTCCCGGTGAAGTTGAATTCCCAGTTCACTGGTGAGATAGTTAAAAGCCCACATATCATGATTCCCCCGGAACAGGTGAACGGGAATTCCTGAGTCTGTTATTTCGGCAAGTTTCCCCAGAAGTCTCGCATAGCCGCGGGGTATGGCTGTCCTGTATTCAAACCAGAAATCGAACAGGTCGCCAAGCAGGAAAATTTCTGCGGCATCGGCATGCGCCATCTCAAGCCATTTAACCAGTTTTTTTTCACGATCCAGGCTGCTGCAGTGATCAGGAATACCCAGGTGAAAATCGGAAGCGAAATAGATTTTTTGGCGCATGAATGAAATTTGAGGCAAAGTAAGGAAAAAGATTAATCCCGTAATTTTTTACTTTTCATTTGCAGTTCTGCTTCAATTACCCGTTCATGATGATGTTTCACATGTTTATTGTGTGGATATTTTATTGAAAGGGCCGAATCCAGTGTATGATAATAGTTAAAGTCTTCTTCAGGGCTTAACACCGGGCTCATGCCAAAGGCATAATTTAAAACCACCAGGGATGCCAGTGAAGCGGGGTGGCCATCGATAAATGCTTTTTCAAGCGTCCGCTGGCTTTCCCATATCTGCCTGAATGAAGTGTCGAGCTTTTGGGTCAGCTGGAAGTAGTCGGAACTGTCCTGCCGCTCCACAAGCAGCATTTCGAGTGAGTCGACTTTCAGCTCATTCAGCCGGGTGCGAAAGAAAAAGTCGTTCAGCATCATGCTTTCTTCCGGACCTTTGAGCGTGATGTGGTCGGGGAAATCTTCTGCATTTCCTGATAATTCAATTTTATCGCCGGGATGAATGATCATGACAAGGATTTTTCCCGTACGGGATTTCAGCAGCCAGAACCCCGGCTCTTTTACATCGGGCTGAAACGTGAATTTTCCGCTTTTATCAAGGATAATTGAATCGACGGTGTGGATTTCCCTGGTATCCATCTCCTGGAGGATCAGTTTCAATGCTGTGGCATCCGTGAAATTACCATTGATCACGGCCGTTTCACTGACCCGGTTTTTGCAGGAAATCATCAATGTCAGGATCAGCAGAATCCAGGCAGCAGTGCTCTTATACATCACAGTGGTTCGATTTATGGCAAAATTAACCGAAAAATTGAAACGCCGCGAAGGAAGGTGCCCCCGTTCTTCGGGCAGGCTTAATCTACGACCTGTATCGTTTCATCGTCAATCAAAGGCTTTCCTTTAAACCGCAGGAAGAGGTTGACGATGGTAATCACATCTTTCTGACAATAGGCAACGATGCGCGGGAGATCATGCTCTTCCCAGTAAACACCTCCAACATCGCTGCCGTTGATGTCATCTTTGGGAGTGGGAATTCCAAAAACGGCGGCCAGCAGTTCCAGCGACGTGTAATTTTTGTAGTCTCCGAATTTCCACAAATCCATCGTATCGAGATGGGGTACCTCCCATGGTTTCTTACCCGAAAGATCGAGGATGGCAGGAACCGGCAGCCCGTTGATGAGCATCCGGCGAATGAGGTACGGATAGTCAAATTCCTTGCCGTTGTGGGCACACAGGAAATAGATTTGCTTGTCCTTTGACTTGTTCAGCATGTCGATGAAACCTGCCAGCAAATCTTGTTCATCATCACCGGAAAAGGACTTTATCCACAGGGATTTATTGCGGAATATTCCGGTGGAAATGCAGACTATCTTGCCAAATTCGGCATAAATTCCGGCACGTCCGTAAACTTCTTCGGGTTTCGGGGAATTGTCCCCGCTGAACTTCTCAAACCGAGACAATTGCCCGGCTTTCTTTTCCCAGAGTGCCGCAAAATTCGACGGAAGCTGGCTGTGGTCCGGATATTGCGGCACGGTTTCGATATCCAGGAACAGGATGTTTTCGATGTTATGGTTTTCAAGCATGATGTAAATTTTTGGATATGCTGCTTAATCAGCAAAATTACCAAAGGTCACCGGATTGTTGAAAACTTTATCATGCTCGTGCACTCTGGAGGATGCTTCAAAAGTATTAACCGCAAAGGACGCGAAGTGATTCACGAAGGAACACAAAGAAATCCCTGCTGCTGCGGTGTTAGCAACCCCCGCAGGATATGCCTTTTCCCCGGAGGCCCCGGCAGCTTTTCAATGGTAAATCCTGCCGCTTTCAATGCCCTCACCACGATACCTTTCACCGAATAGGTCACGAGGATGCCACCAGGTTTCATCATGTTGAAAAGATCGTGGAAAATCTGCTCCGTCCAGAGTTCAGGCTGGGCATCGGGTCCGAAGGCATCGAAGTAAACAAGATCGAATATCTTTCCTGGAGCCTTGTATGACTGAAGCGTGCATTCCACCTTGTGAAGTCTGAAACGGGAAGATATCTCCACGGTTTCATTCCAGCTGGCAAGATGCAGTTGTTCGTAAACCTGCGAATAATCCAACGGCCCGAAATGATGCGGATAGTTCAGCCCTCGCCAGCTTGTTTCCGTCAGTGGAAATGCCTCAATGGCCGTGTAATGCACGCTTGCACCTTGTTTTTCAGCTTCAAAAAGGGTCATGAGTGCGTTCAGGCCCGTGCCGAAGCCGACTTCCAGGATGTTTACGGTTGAACCGGCATTACCGGCTCCTGGTTGAAGTTTGCCAAGGACATGAACAAACCCCGCCTTTATGAATATATGCCGTGATTCCTGAACGGCTCCGAACGTCGAATGATAATGCTGGTTCAATTCCCGGTGGAATAATGTATCCGAACCGTCAGATGTCCTGATAACTTCCAGGTTCATGGTTAGCCTGTTACCCTGTTACTTTGTCACTTTGTCACTTTGTCACCCTGTTACCCTGTTACCCTGTTACCAAATCCTCGGATACTTATTCGGATTGTACTCATGCATCATCTCATACACTTTTTCGAATACATCTTCCGCATTGGGGTTTGAAAAATAGTCACCGTCGTTGGTGTATGCCGGGCGGTGGTCGTTCGCGGTGAGGGTGCGTGGCTCGGCATCAAGATAGCGGTAACCACCCTGATCTTCCATTACTTTCTGCATCATGAACGCCGTGGCACCGCCGCTGCCGTCCTCGTCAAAGAACAGGATCTTGCTGGTCTTTTTCAGGGACTTCAGAATATCATGATTGATGTCGAAGGGAAGCAGTGTCTGAACGTCGATCAGTTCGACGGAAATGCCGAAATCCGTGATCTGGGGCAGCGCTTCCTGTGCAATTTTCACACACGAACCATAGGTGACAATGGTGATGTCGCTGCCTTCATGCAGTACTTCCGGAACGCCAAGCGGGATGCGGTAGTTTCCGATGTTTGCCGGCATCTGTTCCTTCAGGCGGTACCCGTTAAGGGGTTCAATAACGAGGCCTGCATCATCGGAGGCCATCATGGTATTGTAGAATCCTGCTGCCTGGGTCATGTTGCGGGGCACCATCACGAATATGCCCCTGATGGAGTTGATCACCATGCTTAACGGTGACCCCGAATGCCAGATCCCGACGAGCCGGTGGCCGCGGGTGCTGATGATCAGCGGTGCTTTCTGACCGCCGACAGTCCGGTAATGGGTCGTTGCCAGGTCGTCGCTCATTACCTGCAATCCGTAAAGCAGGTAATCGAAATACTGGATCTCCGCAATCGGCCTCAAACCGCGCAATGCCATGCCGAGCCCCTGGCCGATGATGGTGGCCTCGCGGATACCGGTATCGGAAACGCGTGTTTCTCCGTATTTGGCCTGCATGCCTTCGAGGGTTTGATTGACCCCGCCAATCTTGCCGACGTCTTCGCCGAAGATAAGCGCCAGCGGGTTGCTTTTAAAAAGAATGTCATAGTTGGCGTTCAGAACCTCCCTGCCGGTTACAACCGGTGAATCGGCGTTGAAAACAGGGGGAATGCCGGCTACTTTCATCGCGCTGTGTTCCGACTGGCTGTAGAGGTGGGAACTGTAACGGGCTTCGTTGAGTTTCCGCTGCTCAGCCATCCACACATCGAGATCGGCCTTCATCGGTTTCTTCATGCTGCACGAGGTGCACACATCGCGTGTGATCTTTTTGGCCGCCGAAATAATATCCTTCCTGATCGGTTCGGCAATGGCTTCAAGGTCGGCGACGATTTTGTCGATGCGTGCCTGTTTTTTGCAAGGGCAATGGGTTGTTTTAACGACGCTGACCAGGTGTTCGCGTTCGGTTTTGAATGGAGTCAGGAAGGCCTTCCATCCCCGGTCGCGTGCACTTTTTGCTTCCTTTACCGCGTTGGCTTCGATGGCATCCAGTTCAGCTGCTGTCGCTATTTTTTCATCGATGATCCATTTACGCATCCTTGGAATGCAGTCATGATCTTTCTCCCAGGCAAGGCGCTCTGCCGATTTATAGCGCTCATGCGAGCCAGATGTGGAATGTCCCTGTGGCTGCGTGAGTTCCCTTACATGGAAAACAACGGGAACCATCTCCTTGCGGCAAACAGCGATTCCCTCTTCGTACATTTCATACAAAGCAGCGTAATCCCAGCCCATGCATGAATAAAGGCGTATTCCGGGCTTTTTTTCGGTGGCAACAAACCCCGACAGCAATTCCGAAATATCCTCTTTGGTGGTCTGATATTTCTGCGGAACCGAAATCCCGTAACCGTCATCCCAGATCGACATGGCGATGGGAACCTGTAAAACGCCGGCAGCATTGATTGTTTCAAAGAAATGCCCCTCTGAAGTGGACGCATCGCCAATCATGCCAAATGCAATTTCAGTGCCTTTATTCGTGAATTTTTTTGCTGCTTCCCACATGTCCGGGCTGTCCCTGAATACTTTGGAAGCAAGGGCAAGGCCCAGCAACCGGGGCATCTGCCCAGCGGTAGGGGAAATATCGCCCGAGGAGTTTTTCTGCTTGGTCAGGTCCTTCCATTCTCCGTTCTCATCGAGGCTGCGGGTCGCAAAATGAGAATTCATCAGCCGGCCGCCGTTGTCAGGGTTTCTTTTCAGATCGGTGTCACCGTACAATTGTGCAAAAAAGATGTCGAGGTTTGACAGCCCGGCGGCCATCATAAAGGTCTGGTCACGGTAGTAGCCCGAACGCCAGTCACCGTCCCTGAAAAATTTGGCCTTCACGATCTGCGGAATCTCTTTCCCGTCGCCGAAAAGTCCGAAATTTGCCTTGCCTCCCAGTACTTCGCGCCGTCCCAGGATGCTTACCTGGCGGCTCTCATTGGCCAGTTTGTAATCTTTCAGAACTTCTTCCTTGCTGAATTTTCGTTTTGTTGACATTGGTTGGTTTTTCTTGAATGCTGATTGGTAAATAGGGGAACAAGGTAACAGGGTAACAAGGTAACAGGGTAACAGGGTAACAAGGTAACAGGGTAACAAGGTAACAGGGTAACAGGGTAACAGGGTAACAGGGTAACAAAGTAACAGGGTATTAGCCATCACTTGTCATTTGTCATTTGTCCACTTGTCCACTTCAAAAATTCTCCTGCATCACTTCAAAGTATCCCAGCGGGTGACCGCATGCCGGGCAGTTCTGCAGTGCTTTAACTCCATAATGAACGTAGCCGCACTTACGGCACACCCAGCAGGTCTTTTCATCCTTTTCAAAAACCCTGTTCTTTTCAAGGTTGTTTAAAAGTTTTCTGAATCGTTTTTCGTGATGTTCTTCGATGGTAGCAATGAGCTTATAGGCCATGGCCACTTTGGGAAACCCTTCCTCAGCAGCTGTTTTGCCGAATTCCGGGTAAAGTTCAGTCCACTCTTCATGTTCACCGTCGGCCGAGGCTTTCAGGTTTTCGGCGGTGGTGCCGATTGTTCCGGCCGGGTAAGTTGCGGTTATTTCCACAGGGCCACCCTCCAGAAATTTGAAAAAGGTCTTCGCATGGCTTTCCTCGTTCAACGCGGTTTCCGCGAAGAACGCGGCAATCTGCTCAAAACCATCGCGTTTTGCCTGCTTGGCAAAAAAAGTATACCGGTTTTTCGCCTGGGATTCTCCGGCGAAAGATTTCAGGAGATTCTTCTCTGTCCTGGTTCCTCTGATGCTCTTTTCCATATGGGTTCATTTAGTTAGGAATACCAAAGTTAAACGAAATTTCCGAATACCCGCATCCCGCATCCCGTATCCCACGTCCCTTATCACTCTTCTCCTCTACCTCATCTTCACATAATCCTCTTTCCCGACACCGCATATCGGGCAGACCCAATCGTCAGGAATGTCTTCAAAAGCGGTTCCCGGGGCAATGCCGGAATCAGGGTCGCCAGTTAACGGATCGTAAACATGGCCACAAATGGTACATTTGTATTTCATATCTAATTCTTTTCAATCCATTTAACAATTTTTTCATCGAAAGGTTTGTCGCCCGGAGCTGCAAAATCAACCACCTGGCCCTGTTCACCGATCATGAATTTCTGGAAGTTCCATTTTACGGGTGCGTCAAGAACTCCATTTTGGACTTTGGAGGTCAGCCAGGCGTAGAGGGGATCAATGTCTTTCCCCTTGACAGAGATCTTTGCCATCATCGGAAAAGTGACCTGGTACTTGCTGGTACAAAATTCTTTTATTTCGGCATTGGTTCCGGGCTCCTGGCCTAGAAAATTGTTGGCTGGGAACCCGATGATTACGAAGTTCCGGTCACTGTATTTTTCGTACAATGCTTCAAGGTCTGCGTATTGCGGCGTGTGTCCGCATTTGGATGCGACATTGACAACCAGCACTTTCTTTCCCCTGAGTGTGGAAAGATCAAAAGGCTGGCCATCGATGGTGGTCGCCTTGAAATCATAAAATGTTTTCGTATCCTGGGCGTTGGTCATGATGGTTAAGACAATGAAGGTAAATATTAGAAGGATTGCTTTCATTTTTTGTGGTTTTGTGTTCTTTTAATATGTTAAACAAGCTGCAAAGGTAATCAATTTTGAATTTATTTGGATGAATTCTAAATAGATTGTCGGAGTTAGCAGTCTTTCATGGCTACTTTGCCATTTGATGTGGTTGAATAAGGCGGATTTTTACTGCGAACACGCGAAGACGCAAAACAACAACTTTGTTGTATTCCCTTTTTTACTAAGGCGGGTTAAGTGTTAAAATTCATTTAATCAATAAAATAAATATTCATTGGGAAAATATCTTATCTTTATGGTTTTAGTATTTTCATTGGAAACCACGCAACCGTGAGCCAGAGATTCTTTTTGAATAGATTTCTACTATTGGTTTTACTGGGGTTGTGGTGCGGCTGCACCAATAACACTTCGTCACCTTCCGGCGGGAAACCGGGTAAAAACTCAGACACTATGACAGATCAACTTGACATTGGCAGCACGGCCCCTGGTTTTTCATTGCCGGATCAACGTGGAAAGCGGGTGAATCTCAGTGATTTCCTTGGGAAGTCGAACGTGGTTGTCTATTTTTATCCCAAAGATGAATCGTATGGATGTACCAAGGAAGCGTGCAGTTTCCGCGATAACTACGAGGTTTTCAGGGAAGCCGGCGCTGAAGTGATCGGGATCAGTTCCGATGACATCGCTTCGCACCAGGCATTCTCGGCCAACCACAAACTGCCGTTTCTCCTTCTCTCGGATAAGGACAAATCAGTTGCCGGGAAGTATGGTGTCGGGAAAACATTGGGCGTACTGCCCGGCCGGGTTACATTTGTGATTGATAAACAGGGTATTATCAGGTTGATGTTCTCGTCGCAGCTGAACTTTCAGAAACATGTGGAGGAGGCGATAGAAACCCTCAAAGGCATGAAATAACCTTTACCGTTTAATCTGTTATGATGACCCGGTGTGATTCTGAATAATCCTCGCCAAAATTTATCCTCAGCAGGTAAATCCCCGGTGATAAATTTGCTCTTCCAAGCCTGAATGTGCTGCATTTTCCGGGTATGCCACGCAAAACTGATCTTCCGGCAAGGTCCGTTACCAGGTAATTCACGTGGTCATAAGTTTTATCAAATGTAACAGTCGCGGAGATCCTGACAGGATTGGGCGCCACAAATGCCCTTTTGTTTCCTGCAAGGTACTCTCTGATGCCCGATCCGAGGTCGATGGAATAAATCCGGATCTGGTCGATCATCCAGCCTTCCCTGTTGTGATGGATGTTATCCGAGATAAAATTGAAACGCAGGATCATGGTGTCGGGCGGAAAGTATGGAGAATCCTTACACGGGATGTCATACCAGGCCATGCAGGTTTTAACCCAGCCATCCGACCTTCCTGAATAGCCGTGTTCGCCATTGTACAGAGTGTCGCTTAAAGCATAGATATTTGAATTTCCGTACATATATTCCTGTCGGGCAGGAGAAACTGCGCAAAATTGCATAGAAAGGGTGTCTTCCAGGATGTTCATCCATGATTGTCCATGATCCCACGACACGGTGATGAACCCGCCGTCGTGCAGGGTATCCGTGTCGTATTTATGCCGGAAGTCGATGAACAAATCGTGTAAATAGAGCCCGTAGTTGTTGTTGAAATCACCGATGTACAGGTCGAAAAATGATTGATTGTTCTCCGGGTAGAAATTCGCAGTGTCGGTCACCATGGCATTTGGCACGGTGTATGCCTGACTGAAAAATGATTTCTGCGGTATCCCGGTGCGCCAGATGTTCTGCGGGGCGGAACTGTTCTGAATGTAAGGAGTGGGTTCCTCAAAGGAAATAACAGTCCAGGGGCCGAGGGTGTCGCCTACAAAGTCTGTTACCGGTACCTGTGCTGAAAGGGATAAAAGTGAAAACAGTGAAACTGAAAACAATGCCAGGGCTTTCATATTCAAGATGTTTAGGGGTTAAAATATGAATTTTTTATCTTTTTTCAAATCCTTTTCAACGCCTTCAGGAGTCAGCAAATCCTTTTTCTCTTTAGGATAAAATGAGTCCGGGAGCAGTTGGATGTGCATGCTGAGCAGCAAATGATCCATGATGATCAGCAAAAGGGTCCCGATAAATGGCAGGGGAATCAGCATCACCGGCACCATCACTCCCGAACTTCGCAAAATATCGATGACCTGCTTTTTGAATTTCTTCTTTTCATCGCGGGTGATCTTCTCTTTCTTGATATACTTTGTAAGAACAATGAATGTCTCCCTCGATTCAATCGCTTCCGTTTTAATTCCCGTCGTATACCGGCCTGCCTCACCAAGGAACATTTTTGCCAGTCCGGCAATGACTTCCTTTACCCTGGGAAGGGTGAACAGGGATAAAAAATAGGCGATGATTTTTTTACGCAGCGCGTTCATGGCAGGCGGATGGGTGCTCAAATATAATAAAAAACAGAAAGCATTCAAAGGGGAAAAGTGACTTGGCGGGCATTGAACAAAAATTATCGTTTCATGCTCACTGTTCATTGACCCCGATGCCAAATAGCGCAAAATCGTATTTTACCGGGTCGGCCGGGTCGAGCTCCTTCAACGATTCAGTCAGCTCCAGTGCGGCTTTCCAGTCGTTTTGCGTTCTTCTCAGCAGGCCCAGAGCCCGGGCAGCCCGGCCGGAGTGGACATCCAGCGGGCAGATGAGGTTTTTCGGATCGACGGACTTCCATATGCCGAAGTCAACACCCTGGTTGTCGTTTCGCACCATCCATCGGAGGAACAGGTTGAGCCGTTTCGACGCAGAGCCTGACAGCGGGTCGGAGATGTGTTTTTCCGTCCGCTGCAGATGTTCCGTTTCCAGGAAGGATGCCCTGAATGTGCTGATCGCCCGGGCCGCTCCGTGTTCATTCATGGAAGCGAAAAGCGGTTCAAGACTGTTGTGTTTCCGGTATAACTGCTGAAGGGAGGTGAGAAAGAATATGCAGTCATCGCCGTTGAATGTGCGGTGCACGAATCTGAGAAATGGCTTGAAATCTTCGGGTTTGGCGTGGATGATGAAATCGTACGGGGAGTTTCCCGTCATTCCGATAAGCTTGCGGGCATTCCCCCCAATTGGTTTCCTGTTCCCCCATGCGATGGTTGCAGCGAGGAATCCGGAAATTTCGATGTCCTGTTTTCGGGTGAAAAGATGGGGGACAGATACCGGGTCATCAGCAATAAATGCAGGAGTATTGTAAAGCAACACCTTTTTATCAAGGAAAGCTTTTAATTTGTCCGCTCGTTTGCCCGCCCGCGTATTCACCCATTCACCACTCACCTGTTCCCTAATTCACCAAATGTACAGCCGTCAGCAACTCCTTCCCGACTTCAATGGCTTTCTCATTCTCCGGGATCAGCACGTGATGGCGCGCCGGCAATGATTTCTCAAGCCCTTTGTGAATGAATTCAGGAGCAACCAGGGGTTTCAGTTTTAAAAATCCGCCAAGGACGATCATGTTGAAAGTTTTTGAAAGTCCCCGTTTTCCCGCTTCATCGGCCGCTTCAATCGAATAGATGTTGATATCCTTACGCTCGGGGAAATGGGTGATTCCGTTTGGATCGTATATGAGCAGTCCGCCGGGTTTGACGGTCTTTTCAAATTTATCCATCGACTGCTGATTGAGGATGATCGCAGTATCATAGGCGTTCACAATCGGTGAACTGATTCGTTCGTCGCTGATGATCACGGTAACATTGGCTGTTCCGCCGCGCATCTCGGGGCCGTAGGATGGCATCCAGCTAACCTCTTTATTCTGCATTACACCCGAATAAGCCAGGATTTTACCCATGGAAAGGACACCCTGTCCGCCAAAACCCGCAATAATAATCTCTTCAGTCATTTCGATTTACGATTATTTGATTTTTGATTTACGATTAACAGCTACAGGGCCATATCGCCATTTCACTATTTCGCTATTTCACTTTTCTGAACCAGTTTCCCATCTACCTTAATATCTCCCAGGTTATAGAACGGAAACATATTTTCCTCCATCCACTCGTTTGATTTTACCGGCGTCATTTTCCATCCTGAATTGCAGTTGGATACGATTTCGATGAAACACAGACCTTTGTTTTCCTTTTGAAGCTCCATGGCCTTCCGCATGGCTTTTTTGGTTCTGCGTACATGGCTGGGGGTGTGGACAGCCTGCCGGGTAACATAATAAACACCGGGGAGATTTGCAATCAACTCGGTGATCTTGAGCGGATGCCCCATCGTGGGAACATCCCTGCCGTAAGGCGAGGTGGAAGATAGCATGCCGGGCAGGGTTGTCGGGGCCATCTGTCCGCCGGTCATTCCATAAATACCATTGTTGATAAAGATGATGGTGATATTTTCACCACGGTTGCAAGCATGAATCGTTTCGGCAGTGCCGATGGCGGCAAGGTCGCCGTCGCCCTGGTAGGTGAAGACAAACCGGTTCGGCCACATTCTTTTGATGGCCGTTGCCACTGCCGGAGCGCGACCGTGAGCGGCACCAAGCATGTCGATGTTGAGGAAATCGTAGGCGATCACGGAACATCCTACCGGCGAAACGCCAATGGTTTTATTCTGGATATCCATCTCCTCAAGTACCTCCATGAGCATGCGGTGCGCCGTGCCATGTCCGCATCCCGGGCAATAGCTCAGCGGTCGGTCGACCATCAGGTCCGACTTTTTATAAACGATGTTTTCCGGCTTGCGTATGTCGTTTTTTACGAATTGTTCTTCCATAACTAACCTCCGATAATTTGTTTTTCAAGAGCCTTTACCACTTCATCCGGGGATGGGATGATGCCGCCGAACCTGCCGAAATGTTCAATTTTAACTTTACAGCCCACCGAGAGTTTCACATCTTCGATCATCTGGCCTGCATTCATTTCAACCACCAGGATTCCTTTTACGCGGTTTCCTACGTTCGAAACTTCGATTGCCGGGAAAGGGAAGAGTGTGATGGGGCGGAAAAGTCCGACATTAATTCCCTTTGCGCGTGCGATGTCGGTGGCTTTCTGACAGATACGTGCAGAAAGGCCGAAGGCAACAAAAAGGTAGTCGGCATCTTCGCACTGAATCTCCTCATACATCACCTCTTTTTTCTCAATCTCCCGGTACTTGGCCTGGAGTTTCAGATTCACGCGTTCCTGGCCTGCAGGGTCAAGGTCGAGTGAGGTGATGATGTTGTGGTTCCTTGTCTTTGGCCGTCCGTTGGAGGCCCATGGACATTGTTTGATGAGTTCTTCTTCCGTGCGGCGGGGAACATGGTCGAACAGCACGACTTTTTCCATCATCTGGCCAATGGCGCCGTCTGAAAGGATCATGACAGGTGTGCGGTATTCAAAGGCTTTTTCAAAACCAAGTTTCACATGGTCGCACATCTCCTGTACCGAAGAAGGGGCATAAACAATCATTTTGTAATCGCCATGGCCTCCGCCTTTTACAGCCTGGAAGTAGTCGGCCTGTGATGGTTGTATGGTTCCCAGTCCCGGGCCGCCTCTCACCACGTTGACGATAACCGCAGGCAGTTCGGCTCCTGCCATGTAACTGATTCCCTCCTGCATGAGGCTGACACCCGGACTGGAAGATGATGTCATGACCATTTTTCCGGTGCCTGCGCCGCCATAAAGCATGTTGATGGCCGCCACTTCGCTTTCTGCCTGGAGAACCACCATGCCGGTGCGTTCGAATGGCCTTTCAGCCATCAGGTATTCCATAACCTCCGACTGCGGTGTAATAGGGTAGCCGAAATATCCGTCGCATCCCGCACGAACTGCGGCTTCTGCAACTGCTTCGTTACCTTTCATTAATCTTAATTCACCCATTGAGTTTCTTTTTTGAAGTTTCTATTCAGCTGCAACTTTGGCGCGGTAAACGGTGATAACCCCGTCAGGGCATACAACGGCGCAATTTGTGCATCCCGTACATTCGTCATTCACTTTCATTGCGAAGTGATATCCTTTGCTGTTCACTTCTTTGGACATTGCGATCACCGTGAACGGGCACGCGGCCAGGCATACTTCACAGCCTTTGCAGCGTTCGTTGTTGATCTCGATATCACCTTTGATTTTTGCCATATAACAGGATTTGAATTGTTAACAAATTCACAATTGCGAAATTACAACTTTTATTTTAAATTTTCGCAATTTCACTATTTCACTCTTCACTCCCCATTGTGGTTCTCGTTAAACTTCCTGAGCCGAGCTTCGAGGACCGGGAACTGGTCGCGATGTACCAGCGACACGCAGGCGCGGATACCTTCGGTGCGCTCGCTGCCGGTGATGCTGAGGGCTATTGCACTGATGCCGTAGCAGATCAGTTCCTGGAGCAACTCTTCCCCTGTAAAGCCAGGATAGGCGAACGTGAAATAGAAACCGTCGCCGATGGGTTCATCTTCGTCCTTGTCATATACAATGGTAAACCCGTTGCCGGTAAAAAGTTTTTTCATGATTTTCGCCTTCTCACCGTATTCCTTGACAGCTTCTACAAAATCGAATGTTCCGTCGTTTGCGGCTTTCAGCATGGCAGCCAGGGCATACTGGGTTGAGTGGGCCGTGCCTGCGCTCAGTGCGTAAACAGTTCCGTATATCAGGGCCCGGCCGACCTGGTCGGTTGAATAGTACCTGAGCAGGTCAGGTGCCTGCGTGTTGAAAAGTTTATTGGACAGGATCATCAGCCCGATCCGCTGGCCGGCATAACTGAATGCCTTGGAACTTGAGATCAGCAGAAGGTAGTTATCCGTGTATTTTGCAACGGTAGGCTGGTACGGCGGTTCACCCGGTTTCGAGTAATCCTTTCGGAAATCCATGGCAAAATAAGCCAGGTCTTCGATGATGATCACATTATATTTCGTGGCGAGTTCGCCGATGATCCGGAGTTCTTTGTCGGTAAAGCAGATCCATGAAGGATTGTTCGGGTTCGAATACAGTACCGAATGAATGTTCCCCTTTGCAAAATAGCTTTCGAGTTTATCACGGAGTTTGTCTCCCCGGTAATTATAAACATCAAAGGTCTCGTACTTCTGCCCCAGAACCCGGTGCTGCTGGTGGTGAACAGGAAACCCGGGATCGATGAACAGGGTGGTGTCTTTCTCCCGGTGGATTTTCGAAAAGGTGAGAAATGCTGCAAAACCGCCCTGCATGCTGCCGACCGTCGGAACGCAATTGGCCGCATCCACGTCAATGTCCATGAATAGTTTGACAAACCTGGCCGCTTCTTTTTTCAATAAAGGCACTCCTTCGATGTCAGGATAAATGGCAGCAACCCCTTTTTGAAGGGCATCGATCTCTGCCTGCACGCCTATTGCGGTAGCCGGAAGACCCGGAACTCCCATTTCCATCCGGATGAACTTCTCGCCGGTTTCCGCCTCGATACCATTGATCAGCCGCTTGATTTCCCGGATGGTGGCCTTTCCGATATTCCGGATTTTGCTGTCATGAAAATGTCGTTGTACTAAGTCGTAGTTGATGGGCGTGTCTTTCATAAAGTTGATTGTGAGGTGACAGTTGGTGAACAGAATAACAGCCAACAAAATTGGAAAATATTTTGCAACAATCCAATGGTTTTCGGCAAGGGAAATAAATAATTCCGTTTCTGATTTTTTTCCTGATAAATGGTGATTTTTATCTTACCAGGACTACGTCGCCGGACAGGGTTTTATTCTCAGGAGGTGCAAAAGAAGAAAGGTAAATGATGATATAAACGTAATTCCCTTCAGGGCAGGGGCCGCCTTTGTAAGTGCCGTCCCAGCCGATATCGGGATTGGCGGAGGTGAACACCAGTTCGCCGTACCTGCTGTAAATATTCATGGAGAACTCCCTGATATTATTGGTGAAAGGTTTGAACGTGTCATTCAGACCATCCCCGTCCGGTGAAAATGCATTCGGCACCCATATGATGATCTCACATTCCCTGCCGTTTTTAATATACACATTTGAACTGTCGGAGTTTTTACATCCGTGTTCATCTGTATAGCGGTATATGATTGTATGCGTTCCGGCTCCTTTCCCCGCAGGATCGAAACTGTATGCCGCAGTTCCATCGATCATGTATTCTCCCCCGGGAGGCGAACCTCCTGAAAGTTGAAAAGCCGGTTCATTGAAGCAGGTTGAATCGAACCCTGCCAGGCTGACAAGCGGGGCGGGGAAGAATGTGATGGGAATTGAAGACGGCGGACCGGAACCGCATTCCTGGTTGGAGCCGGAAACGGACAGTGTCCCTGAAGTTGCATTCGTGTCATAAACAACGGTTGCGGATGTATCGATGCCTGCAATGGTGGCGCCTGTTCCTGAATAGGTCCAGGTGAACATGGAGGAACTGGGCTCGTTTTTAACAGAATAGATCCGGGTGATGCCGCCATCGCAAAAAGAAGGTTCCCCGGTGATGGTTCCGGGCGGGGACGGGGTGCGTTTTAAGGTAAATGATTGCGACGGAGCGCTGGAACTGGCAACATACCACCAGGAATTGATGGTATTGGTGTCGCCGATGGTAATGTCCCATGTATGACAACCAGTGATGTTGCTGCAACCATTCAGGTTGACGGTGTTTCCGTCGGGCAGCAGGCTGTCGTCCCAGTATATTGCCGGTTTGATGCCAGGGGGCCTGACTACTTCAACCTGGTACCCGATGTCATTGTATTCGATGTCATAAATCGGAAGATGGGTGATCCCGTGCACAAACCTCATGGTGGCTGTGACCTGGGCGCCGTTGGGTACCGGTTTTCCCAATCCGTCGTTGCCGTTCCAGTGAATGATGTTGAACCCGTTTCCGCCGGGATTGGCCAGAACATTGGCTGTAATTTTCACATCTCGGGGGTCCGCCCCGGGATTTGGATCAACCTCCATCAGCACTTCGATGAACCCGTCCTGGGTCACTTTGATGCCCAGATCCACCGAACCGGTTGCGCAGTCGGTTGTTATGCTGACCGGAAGGATAATTCCCGGTTTTGCCTTGCCGGTTGGGAAAATCGTGCTGTCGGGGTCGCACAGAAATACTTTGTACTGGGGATAAGTGTGAAATCCTGTCCGGGACTGCCTGTCAATCGCAATATTTCCCGTGGTTGAACACCCTGTCTGGTTGCTTGAAATGGAGAAGGTCCCTCCCACAAATCCATTGCAGTTGACGCTGGTAACAACGCTGTCATCCGAAAGGATGAACATGGTGCCGTAAAAACGGTTGGATGTCGGCGGAGCCGCCACCGGTCCGCAGTTAAACTGCCATGCCTTCGACCACACCCTGCCCGTAACCGGTGTGTTTGCGGCATCCACCACCGTAATGTCAAAATATTTGAATGTGACAAAACTGACATACGTGTAGATGCTGCCCATGTCGGGCGGATAAAAGAATTCAAGGGAATAGTCCCCTGTCATGGCGGGGACCTGCCCGATCGGGTCATATCCTCCAATGCCAGGGAAAGGGCCTTTGACGGCCTGGTCGTATGACGTTATAAATCCCTGGCCGGATTTTGGAACCGGGCCGGGTCCGATAACGATGTTGCCGGCGGGATCTTTCAGCTGGAATTGAACGACGGCAAGAGAATCCACCTCGGTGATCAAGCCCAGTCCGAAATAGAATTTTTCGGTGAGATCGGTAATGCGGATGTTGAGCCGGAATTCAGGAGGAGCATTGAAAAATGCAAAATCGTTGCGGGATTTGTCAATGCAAAGCTGGCCTTCCCTGCCGGCGAAAGGCACGATCTGTTTGGTTCCTTCAGAAAATACAACTGACGAAATGGCAAACAGGAGGAAAATGGAAAACGGGAATCCTTTTCCCATATAACAAAGACATTACCTGGTTATAAAATTAGATAATAAATCCATTGTGAGCGAAAAAAAATTAAAAAGGCGTCTCACTACCGGTATAACATTTGATTCCATACGAATGGAACAGCGATGCAGCCTTCTGTAAATCCCCGCTGGCCGGAGTTTTGAAATCGGTGGTAAAATATTCCCGCCCGAGAAGCCTGTATTTTTCCCTGCCCATGTGATGGAGCGGAAGGATGTTGATCTCATCACGGCCCGTCGATTTGATGAACGTGGCTGTTTGATGAAGGTTTTCAGCATCATCGTTGAACCCGGGCACCAGGGGCAATCTGAATACCAGGCGGCCTTTGAATTCCAGGGAGAGGCGGCGGGCGTTGGCAAGAATCAGGGGGACGGGAGAACAGGCGGACAGGCGGACAGGCGGACCTGTGAGAAAGTCGGTGGGTGATTCATTCATGGTTTTAAGATCAAAAAAGATCCAGTCGATGAATGGAAGCGCGGCCTGGTAATTTTCCCAGGGCACATTGCCGCATGTTTCAACAGCGGTATGGATGTATGCGCCGTAACAGCGTTCCAGGAAAGCAGCAGCAAATTCCGGCTGGGCAAAAGGTTCGCCGCCTGTCAGCGTGATGCCGCCGCCATCGCCCCAGAATTGCCTGTCGCGGCTGATCCTGGAATAGAGGTCTTCAACGGAAATTTCATAGCCGCCGATGTTGAGTGCTCCTGAATAACAGGATTTAGCACAGTCGTATGTTGTGCATTTTGCGCATCTTTCGCGTACAAAAGATAGCTGTTCAACATTCCCGTTCGAGGCGACTGAAATTGCCCCGTGCGGACATGCTTCCATGCACAGATGGTCAAAGGTGCATTTTGTTTCCCGGTAGAGGGGTTCAGGGAAAAAGGAAAGTCCTTCAGGGTTGGAACACCAGGCGCATTGAAGCGAACATCCTTTGAAAAATATCAGCGTGCGGCAGCCCGGGCCGTCGTGAACCGAGAATCCCTGGATGTCGAAAATAGTACCAATGATCAATTCTTTTGGAACCATTGAAAGTCGGCACATTTGGCGGCATTCATGTCGGGATAGGCAAGGGTGACGCCCATGCATTTGCCGAGATAATCTTTTTCCATTGTGTAGTTTGCACAGAATTTGCACTTTGCAATTCGTTCGGCCTGATCACATTGCCTGTCGTCGGGGGTGATTTTTAATTTGCTCAGTTTGCAGATTCCCCGGAAAACATCCACAGGCAGAAAATACTTACAATCTTTGCATGAAAACTCTTCCATATCCTTGTAATTTGATCACCATTTTATAATTCCGTACCTACGGCACGGAAAAAATCATTTGCATTCATCCGTGCTACCAGTATCGAGCTCCTACGGAGCTCAAATTTCACCAATTCGTAATATCAAAATTTCACTTCATCACCTCATCAAGCTGTTACCTTATTACCCTGTCACCCCGTTACCCTGTCACCCTGTCACCCACAAGTTTAAATTTCCTCATACTCCGTCCTCGAAATCACTTCATCCTGGATCTGTTTTCCAAGCTCAACCCAATACTGGGTGAATCCTGCAACGCGCACAAGCAGGCTCCTGTATTTGTCAGGATCAGCCTGCGCCTGTTTGAGCATCCGGGAGTCGACAATGTTGAACTGCACGTGGAAACCGCCTTTCCGCAGGTAAGCACGGATCAGTTCCAGGAATTTGCGGGAGCCTTCCCGGCCTTTCACGACCGAAGGATGGATCTTCATGTTGAGCTGTGAATTCTGCGATTGGGCATGGTTCCAGCAGGTGGCGGAGTTAAACAGGGCGTATGGGCCGTTTTTATCGGTGCCCGGATAGGCAGACACAGATCCGTCGGAAAATGTGGTGCCGCTCAGCCGCCCGTCGGGGCCGGCGAGGGTAACCGCACCCATCGGGCCGTGTGTGGAAACGGAGATCTGGCAGGCATACATCGGCTGATCATAGAGCGACCTGTAGTTGTGCGCCATGTCGCAAAACCAGTCTTCCCATTCCTTCATGATGGCATCGACAGCAGGATTGTCATTCCCGTATTTGGGAGCATCCAGGCTCTGCCGGTGGATCTTCTTCCAGTTGTTGTAATCGTCGGTGGGAATTTGGTCGATTAATGAATAGGATCCGGTTTCCTGTGCGGTTTTGTACCCGAAGTTTGCAAGGATGGCATTACGGTATTCATCCAGGGAATAATTTTTTTCCCTGAATACATTTTCCTTCAGAGAGCCCAGGGAGTTTACCAGGTTGGCGGTGCCGCAACTTTCAATGTTGAAGGTCGTGTTGTAACGGCATCCCATCTGCCCGATGTCTTTGCCCTTCGCAAGGCAGTCGGGCTTCAGCATTGAATTAACGAGTGAAGGGGATATTTTTCGCCAGGCGTCGTGCTGGATGTTATTTGTTAGTGTGAGAACATGACAGGCCCTGCTGAAGTAGTCCTTAAAAGCCTGCCAAATTTCATCATAGGTTTCCAGTTTGTAGCCATGAGAAGGGAAAATCCGTTGACCTGTTCTCATGTCCATGCCGTCGAACAGGGCGACTTCCAGTATTTTGGGAAGATTCAGGAAATGCACGCCCACACTTGTGGCAGGTGCCGACCCTCCGGGGATCCAGTGAATCTCATTGTCCAGTTCGAGCGGCATCCAGCTTCCCGGCGATGTTTCCAGGCAGCCCCCGATGGCCCATGCCCTGGCCTCCTCTGTGTTCATTCCTTCATGACTGTAGTTGCCAATGAGAAATTCCATCGCAACCTGGTTGTTTACCCAGGCCGGGTAACCGGTGCCGATCTTGGTGCATTCCACACCTTTCAGCAGGAATTCTTCCGGTAATTTTTCGTCGTACAATAAAGAAAGCGTTGGTTGAGGCGTATCGCATGTGATTCCTGCTTCGAGAATCAGCATTTCCAGTTCGTTGGCGGCGGTGGTGCCGTCTTTCAGCAATCCGCCCACGCAGAGGTTGTTGAACGTGTTGCCCGAAAGAACCCCACCCACAACGCCCATCGAAGCAAAGCAGTCGATCTCGGTGAATTTTATGCGCATGCATTCCAGCAGTTCAAGGCTCGCCTTCCGGTCGATCACGCCGTTCTTAATGTCGCGCTGCCAGAACGGATACAAAACCTGCCCGACCCGGCCGGGCGAAAGTCCGGAAATGGCATCCTCATTCAGCACCGCCACATGAAAGGTCCAGAGCAATTGAAGCGCATCGTGGAAGGAGCGGGGTGGATTGGATGAAAGCCATGCAAGGCGTTCGGCAATCTCAACGTATTCGGCTTTTTGCTTTTCTTCCTTTTCCAGCGAAGCCATGAGCATCGCTTCCTCTGAAAAATTCTCAATCCATTTTTTGATTCCCCGGAGGATGAGGATGGTCGCCTGGTAATAATAGAGCCGGTCCATTTCCGGGTAACCGGCCACATCAGCCATAGCATCCTCACAATTCTTTATAATCCCATCTATCCCGAACTGCAGCGGGTAATAATAGTTCATCACTTCTCGCCCCTGCGGAAGCGTGTAGCCGGAGTCGAACATGCAGATCACCGACCGCATCAGCGCCTCCTTTTCCTTGTAACCGGGAACAAGTTGTTCGTATTTGTGGCCAACGTCATCCACCGATTTATCCTTCCACTTTTTTGCAACTTCGATCATGACGGGCAGTTCTTCCACCCGCAACCCGAATTTCCCGGCGATGGAGATCACGTTGCCGGCGCTTTTGGTAACGTTCCCGCCGCCTTTTCCCATGGTGGTGAAGGTATCGGCTGTGAGCTTTCCCGATTCCTGGGCTTCCTTGTACAACTTATCCTCGGCTGCCATGAAGAAGGCTTCCGACAACCATGGCATGGGGTAGGAGCCCCGGAGAAAGGATGATTTTCCCATCACCAGCAGTTCGCCGGGATAGATCACGGGTGTAAGGTGTTCAAATCCGGATTTCAGTGCTTCGGCCCGCCGGATGATGGGGATTTCACCTTCGGTTTCTTCCCATCGCCGTGTGTACCAATAGGGGAATTCCATGGATACGGAGGATTTGGCTTCGAAATAGAGTTCGCGCGCTGCATTCGCCCTTGGTGTAGGCTGTCGCTTTTCTTCACGGGAAGCTACTTCGGTGCCCGGCTCATTGCCGTAATAATTGACGTGGGTATTGGTATCGTTGCTCATGGGGCCTTCCTTTCTTTGCAAATATTGTTACAAAGTTAACAATTTCGTTTCACATGCATCATGCCTGCCAGGGAAAGCAAAACACCGAGGATGACGCCGTAGATGGCGGCCACCAGCACACGGTAGCCCTCAGGAAGCATGAAATTAAGGGTTTGAGCGGGAATCCAGAAGAACGGTATGGTCTTTTTCAATATAAAACCCCAGAATAAAGCCCAGTCACCTTCACGGATGTGTTTTCTCACTTCGATGGGGGTAAAAAAACCGGTCAGAGTTCCACCGGTGCTGACAATGTGCATGTCGGTAATGCGGTGGAATGTCATGAATACCGGTGCAAAAAACAGGTTCAGGGTGGTGCCGACGCTGAAAGCAGCCAGTAATTTCAGCCAGCTGAAACCGGGCTGGCGGAGTACATCAGCCGGGTTTGCGGTTGAAAAATGAACTCCCAGCGTTTTCAGCATCATGGGGGCGCCTTCACCGAAGATCACAAACGCAATTTTGATGATCACGCCCAGGAATCCCCATACAATGGCGCGGGGCAATATCCCAAATCCCGGCCGGTTATAGATTCCGAGGCGGATCCTTAACCCGAGACACTCCCCAAAGGTTGCCAGTATGGCGAATTTGATAAAACTCAACAGATAGCCATGGGCCGCATTCAGCTCGTTATAGGCGTTGAGAAATGACGGGAAAATAAAAAAGGGGAGGAAAACCAGGATAATGGCTACTGCAACGAACAAGTCAGATTTCTTCATACGTGAAACAAACCGGGCAAAACGTGGAGGTCGGTTTTTGTGGGTGCAAAGGTAGGATAAATTGGTAAACGGGTAAACGGGTGAACGGGTGG